>JAFGWS010000012.1 GCA_016937035.1 Pontiellaceae bacterium | reverse complement strand
GGGGCCGCCGACGGAGCCGAGGTAAAAGCCGCCATGTTTTGCACAGGCGGCAGTGACTTTCGGCGCGCGGTTACCTTTAGCGAGCATCACCATGGAGCCGCGGTGGCTCATGAATTCATCGACGTACGGATCCATGCGCTGGGCGGTAGTGGGGCCGAAGGAGCCCGAGGGTTTGCCTTTTGGCGTTTTGGCCGGGCCGGCGTAGTAGACCGGATGGTTTTTAAAGTAGTCAGGCATCGGCTCACCCCGATCAAGTAGTTCCTGAATTCGGGCGTGGGCGGCATCGCGCGCAACAATGAGCGTTCCATTGAGGCTCAGGCGTGTGCGGACAGGATAGTTGGATAGGTCGGCAAGAATTTCCTCCATCGGGCGATCAAGATTGATTTCTGGTGCGTTGTCAACTTCGGTGCCGATGTTTTCAGGGAGATAGCGCGCGGGATCGGTTTCGAGTTGTTCGAGGAATACGCCGTCGCGGGTAATCTTTGCTTTAATGTTGCGATCGGCAGAGCAGGAGACGCCGATGCCGACGGGGCAGGAGGCGGCGTGGCGCGGCATGCGGATGACGCGGACATCGTGGCAGAAATATTTTCCCCCGAACTGTGCACCGATTTGGGAATCCTGGGCCATTTTGAGAATTTTCTGTTCCCATTCCACATCGCGGAAAGCGCGGCCGGAGGCATCACCGGAAGTCGGCAGGTCGTCGAGTTCGCCGCAGGAGGCAAGTTTGACGGTTTTCATGGTGGTCTCTGCGGAGGTGCCGCCGATGACGACGGCCAAGTGATAGGGAGGGCAAGCGGCGGTGCCGAGGTTGAATAGCTCGGCTTTTAAAAAGGCGTCAAGGCCCTCTTCGGTGAGGAGCGATTTGGTTTTCTGGAAGAGCATGGATTTGTTGGCCGATCCGCCGCCTTTGGCCACGAAGAGCAGGTGATATTCTGCGCCGGCGTCGGCATAGAGGTCGATTTGCGCGGGCAGGTTGTTTCCGGTATTTTGTTCCTCAAACATGGAGAGCGGTGCGATTTGGGAATAGCGCAGATTAAAATCGTAAAAGCATCGGTGGATGCCGGCGGAGAGCGCTTTCTTTTCGTCAAACTCAGTCCAGACCTGTGCGCCCTTTTTCCCGACAACGATGGCGGTGCCGGTATCCTGACAAAACGGGAGTTCGCCGACTGCAGAAATGACGGCGTTTTCAAGCATACAGCGGGCGACAAAGCGGTCGTTTTCGCTGGCTTCCGGGTCGTCGAGAATGGCGGCGACCTGTGCGGAATGTGAGGCGCGGAGATAGAATGAGACATCGCGGAAGGCTTCATAGGCTAGGCGCTCAAGCACATTAGGTTCGATGACCAGTACTTCTCTGCCGTTGAACGATTTGGTGTGGACGCCATCGGTTGTGACCAGACGGTAGGGCGTTGGATCGTTCCCTTCATGCTGAATGGTTGGGCTGTAGATATAATCGCTCATCGTTTAATGCTCCGTCGGTCGTGATATGTGGCGTAATTCGTATTTCTGAGAGTGTGAGGATTATGTTTCAAGTTTCAAGTTTCAAGTTTCAGGTTTCAGGTTTCAGAACTCACGTTTCAAGTTTCAGGTTTCAATTTTGACGTTTCATGCTCTGTGAATTCATCCACTAAAGGGATTGCTCGAGCGTGGTTGATTCTTTAGGTTTTTTGTCTGACAACAAGGAGATGAGACGATGAAAAAAGTGGCTGGGTTGATTGGTTGTATGGTGTTGGTTGCGGGAAGCGCGTTTGCGCAGATGGCGGACACGAACGTGACATGGAAGAGCAGTGTTTCGCTGGGGGCTTCGTTCAAGAGCGGAAATACGGATAAAACGCTCTATACGATGAATATTAAACTCGATCGATTTTCTCAGCGGAGTGATCTGATCAGTTCGCTCTACGGCGAGCAGGGCACCACTGAAGGGGAACAGACCGAAGGTCAGCTCCGCGGGCAGGGCGATCTGCGCTTCAAGTTTGCCGGACAGAATTATTACGGTGGTGTTTTTACGGAAGTCTATCACGATGCGATCAAAGAGGTGAATGCCCGTGTAAAGGTGGGGCCTAACTTCGGGGTTTATCTGATCAAAAACGACACAATGATGTTGGATCTCAGCGCGGGTCTAAATGAAGTGTATGAGCGGACCGCAGCTGATGAGCGCGCTTTCGGCGAGTGGCGTGTTGCCGCGAGCTATTCCTGGGATGTGTCGGAAAGTGCGGACTATTACCTGAAAGCAGAATACAGTGCCGATGTCGACGATACAGAGGACGGAACCGGCCTGCTGGTGACCGGCTTGAAAACCAAGGTCAGCGACAAGCTTTCGCTCTTTGTTGAGCTGCGCGACGAATACGACAATATGCCCGACGGTGCCGGCATGGAATACAATGATGTTACCGTACTTGCCGGTCTGACGTTTGATATTATGTAGATGCGTGACGAGTGAGGCGTGACGCGCTCCCTCAGAAGGGAAGCGCGTACCACACCGGTTTGGAGGGAAGCGCGTACCACACCGGTTTGGAGGGAAGCGCGTACCGCACCGGTTTGAAGATAGAACAGTTGTCTTTGGCATGTGGGGCACGCTTCCCTTTAGAGGGAGCGTGCTTGGGTTGAGGGAGCGTGCGGAAGGGGAAGCCGTTCGATAAAGGTTGAATGATCCATAATGTTGTAGTGCGTGCTTCCCGTCTGCGGGAGCACGCTGAAATCGGAGCAGGGAGATGGGAAACAAAATTCCAAATCGTCCGCCGCATCTGAAAACGATTTTTCAGCGATATGATCCGCCGCTCTATTTCATCACTTTCTGTACGGACAACCGTCGCTCCATTCTAGATCAGCTGCCGTTTTATGAGCATTTTATCGCATTTTTCCGGCGGAAGGCCGACCAAGGGGTTGCGTGTGGGAAATATGTGATTATGCCGGATCATATCCATCTGTTTTTACGCATTGATCCTCATCGTTATGAGCTTGGGTGAACGGTTGGATTTATAAAAAAATCACTGTCGAATTCACTGAGCAAGTTGGGTATTCCAATACCGCATTGGCAGTCCAACTTCTTTGATCATGTTCTGCGGAGCGCTGAAAGCTATTCTGAAAAATGGGCGTATGTGCGGATGAATCCCGTCCGTGCTGGTTTAGTAGATGCTCCAGAGGATTGGGAGTTTCAGGGACAGATTGTGCCGATTCGGTATTGAATCGTTAGGGAGGACGCGCTCCCTCAGAAGGGAAGCGCGTACCACACCGGTTTGGAGGGAAGCGCGTGCCACACTGATTTGGAGGGAAGCGCGTGCCGCACTGTTTTGGAGGGAAACGCGTGCCACACTGGTTTGAAGGGAAGCGCGTACCACACCGGGTTGAAGGGAAATCAGTTGTCTCTGATGTTGTGGGGCACGCTTCCCTTCAGAGGGAGCGGGCGGAGATGAATCCGATTTTTGTCATTTTCCGCAATAGGCAACGACATCCCGATAGGAAAGGGGGCCCCCGAAAAGGTCGAGGGCGGATCCGACCGTGACGTCGATTTTTCCATTTCCGGCCTGATTGAGCTTTTCCAGGTCGTCGAACGAGCGGACGCCGCCGGCATAAACGCACGGAATGGGGGCGTATTTCGCCAGCAGGGCAATCAGTTCTTCGTCCATGCCCTGTTGCTTTCCTTCAACATCGACGCCGTGGATCAAAAATTCGCAGCAGTAGGATGCGAGGTGGTTCAGTGTCTGTTCGTCAACGACGGTTTGGGTGAAGGTTTGCCAGCGGTCAGTGACGACATAATATTTTCCGTCCTTTTGGCGGCAGCTTAAATCGAGCACGAGGCGTTCGGGGCCGACGGCGTCGCGCAGTTTTTTGAGTCGTGCGGGATCGAGTTGCTGGTCCTGAAAGAGGTAGGAGGTGACAATGACCTGGGCTGCACCTGCATCGAGCCACTCCACAGCATTTTCTGCGGTAATCCCTCCGCCGATCTGCAGGCCTCCGGGCCAGGCAGCGAGCGCCTCGCGTGCCGCGCTCTCATTGCCGGGGCCGAGTTTGATGACGTGTCCGCCGGTCAGATGGTCCGCGCGGTAAAGTTCGGCATACCACGCGGGCGTTTTTTCTGACACAAAGTTGGTTTCCGGCTCCTTGCCATCGGTAAGCGATCCACCGACGATCTGTTTTACTTGTCCATTGTGCAGGTCTATACAGGGTCTGAATTTCATACCGGATTTGCTTTATATGTGCTGATGACGGCTGGTTTTAATGGGCGGAAGATTAACAGTCCGAGATGATGAATACAATGCAGGGTGTCGAGAATGTTAAGGTTGGTGGCCGCATTTCGCTTGACGAATATTTAAAGATGCGCTTTTCTTTAGAGAATAATAGTGGTGTGGCCGGTGGTGACGGATCGTAAGGAGTGAGGGGATATGACCGAGAATAAAAGCGAAGCAGCTGATGGAATGGCGGACTCTTTTGAGCAGGATTTAGACCGTATGTTTTCCGCGGAAGGGGTGTTGGGGGATCATTCCGAAGGGATCATTTCGAAGGTGATCGGAAAGGAGCTTCTTCGGAGTATTGTTGCTGAGTTTATGGAGCTGGTGGGAACTTCCTGTACGATTCATGAACGTACCGGCGATCTTGCCTGCGGAATCGTGGGGTCGGACTGGTGCAGGTGTCTGCGGCAGGCTTCTGATTCTGCAAGCCGAGATAGTCGCAAAGGCCTGTGCCATGAGTCGTGCTGGAACGATATTTCACGAATAAGTATTGAGGAAAACCGGACGATCGAGACGGTTTGTCAGGGCCGGATGCACGTTTTTGCCGTGCCGATTCTGGCGAATGGCGAAGTAGTTGGTGCCATTAAGGGCAGTTATGGTTCTCCGCCGGATGACGAGCGGGCGTTGTCGGAGATTTCAAAGAAATATAATATTGAGCGCTCGCGGCTGGAAAATGCGCTGGAACGCCATCCGGTCCGGTCCGATGAAATGATTTATGTGGCCCGGCGGCGTTTATCGAATTCGGCATTGTTGATTGGAAAACTGATTGAATCGCATTTGAATGAAAGAAAACTGCGCGAAAGTGAAGCGCTGATGCGCCTTGTGATAAAGCATGATCCTGACGGCGTGGCCGTGCTGGATCGGGAGATGGTTTTTCGGGCGTGCAGCGACCGTTTTCTGGAGGATTATGACCTTGTTGAGGAGGACGTGCTGGGACGGGCGTTTTATGAGGTGTTGCCTACGTTTACGTTGCGTTGGCGGGAGGTGCATGACCGAGTGCTGCAGGGGGGTGTGGAACGCAAAGAGGACGATATCTATAAGCGCTCCGACGGATCTGTATGTTATACCCGTTGGGAATGTCGGCCTTGGTATGCAGAGGAGGGCGAGATTGCCGGAACGGTTTTTTATTCGGAAATAACGACGGAACGGAAGCTGGCAGAGTTGGCCCTTTATGAAGCCAAGGATGCGGCGGAGCAGGGAATGGCGGAGCTGGAGGCTGTGCTGGGTCATGTAAAGAGCGGTATCGTGGTTTTTGATATGCAGGAGATGGTCGTTCATGTGAATGAAACCTTTGCTCGAATCCATGGTTATGAAAGTACGGCTGGACTGTTAACGGATGGTGAGTTTTTTCGGAAAAATTTTCAGCTCTACAGTTATCCTGAGCGAACCGCGGTTCCGTTTGAGAAGTGGCCGCTTGAGCGCCTGTATTGCGGCGAGTTGTTGGAAAACGTGATCTATTATGTTCAGCGGAAGGATTCCGGCCGTGAGCGGGTGGTCAGTTTTTACGGCACACCGATCCGCAATGCCGATGGTATGGCTGAGTTGGAGGTGTTGATTCTTGATGATATGACCCAACAATTGGAGGCGCGCGCTCAGCTGGAGCAAAGTGAGCGGATGCATCGAAAGCTCTTTGAGGCCTCGCCCGTAGGAATGTTTGTTGTTCATGCTGAAGAGGAGCGGGTGCTGAACGTAAATTCTTTGGGCTGTGAAATGTTGGGCTATGCCAAGGATGATTTGTTGGAGATGGCTCCGCGCAGTTATATTTGCGGAGCATCTTCTGAGGGAAGTGATTATGATCTGTTTCGGGATGCCATTCTTCGTGGGGAGGATTTTTCCGGAATCACCCGTGCGCGGCGGAGCGACGGAACGCTGTTTCCAATTGAGGTTTTCGGGACACCGATCATTTACCAGCCGGGGCTTTGTGCACTTGTTCTGGTCAAGGATATAACGGAGCGTCGGAAACGGGAAGAAAAAGATCGGGTGATGCAGGAGCGTATGGAGCAGACCCAGCGGTTGGAAAGTCTCGGTGTGCTGGCCGGTGGTATTGCGCATGATTTTAATAATCTGCTGATGGCGATCATCGGTTATGCCGATCTGGCGTTGATGGATCTGTCTCCGCTCTCTCCGGCTGCAAGTGATATTGCGGAGATCAAGGTTTCCTCCAAGCGGGCCGCCGATCTGTGCACGCAGTTGCTGGCGTATTCGGGGAAGGGAAGATTGGAGGAAAAAACTTTTTCCATCAGCGACCTCGTTGAGGAAATGCTCCATATGCTCAAGACCTGCATTTCAAAAAAATGTGTGCTGAACCTCAATCTTAAAAAAGATCTGCCGATTACGGCGGGCGATCCCTCGCAGATGCGCCAGATTATTATGAATTTTGTGCTGAACGCGTCGGAGGCAATCGGTGATCGTAGTGGGGTGATTGCGGTAACGACCAGTACAATGGTTTGTACAACGGAATATTTTGAAGCCGGATATGTGCTGAAACCGGAGAAGCCTGGGCTTTATGTAGCGCTTGAAGTTTCTGATAACGGATCAGGAATGGATGCCGAAACGCTCAATCGAATTTTTGAACCGTTCTTTACAACGAAGTTTTCGGGGCGCGGGCTTGGGCTTTCAGCCGTTCTGGGGATTATTCGCTCGCATGGAGGCGGACTGCGCGTCTATTCCGAGCTCGGTGTTGGAACCACCTTTAAGGTTCTTTTTCCCGTGGTTCAGGAGGGAAGTGCAAGCGCAGATCTTCTTTCGGTCGGTGATGAGGAGGTCGCGGATCTGAGTTGGCGCGGGCATGGTACGGTTCTGCTGGTGGATGACGAGGAGACGGTTCGCTCGGTCTGTTGCCGAAAACTGAATCGACTGGGGTTTGATGTTTTAACCGCAGATAACGGATTGGACGGCGTGGCGCTATATCGAGAAAAACGCGATGAGATTGATTTGGTTATTCTGGATCTTACGATGCCAAAGATGGGCGGAGAAGAAGCTTTTCGCGAGCTTCGCGCCATTAATCCGGAGGTAAAGGTGGTTCTGTCCAGCGGGTATACAAGGATGGATGTGATTTCGCGGTTTTCTGGGAAAAAGATTTCCGGGTTTCTTCGTAAGCCGTTTACAATGGGGGAATTATTGGTTGTGTTATCGGCCCTTCTTCCGGGAAGTTTTTCGGCTTAAACAGGAGGTTGAAGATCTGTTGATACGGTGATGTGGAATCGGATGGCTAAAAAAAAGATAGATTTTTTGTTGACTTTTTTGGGGCTGCTTATATTTTTTGGCCGAGTTCATCAGTACGCTTCTAATGGATCGTCGCGGGCATCACGGGATGCCCTGCAAGCCGAATGAGTCGGGACAGGCATGGCGGCGGTGATGAACGAAGAGAGATAAGTAGAATGGAAAAAAGACTGTATGTAGGCAATTTGTCCTATAGCACCACGGAAGATTCACTTGAAGAACTGTTCCAACAAGCCGGAACGGTTGTTAAGTGCGAGCTCATGCTTGATAAGTTCACCAGCCGCTCTCGCGGTTTTGCTTTTATTGAAATGGCAACACACGAAGAGGCTCAAAATGCCGTTGACATGCTCAATGAGCAAAACTTAGACGGGCGTAATCTCCGTGTAAACATTGCGCGTCCTCGTGAAGAACGTCCTCCTCGTCGTGATGGCGGCGGTGGATACGGCGGTGGACATGGCGGCGGCGGACATGGCGGTG
This sequence comes from Pontiellaceae bacterium, assembly GCA_016937035.1. The sequence continues at coordinate 13 of JAFGWS010000012.1, read as the reverse complement.
GCGGCGGTGGCCG
>JAFGWS010000082.1 GCA_016937035.1 Pontiellaceae bacterium | reverse complement strand
TATGGCATTATTCAAGAGCACAAGGGTTGGATAAATGTTTACAGTGAGCAGGGAAAGGGGTCTACGTTTAAAATCTATCTTCCATTTAATGAAAAATATCTCCCGGAAAAATTGTCTGTCATTCAGGTGAAAGCTCCTGAATTGAGGGGAAACGGAGAACGAATCCTGATTGTTGAGGACGATCCTTTCGTCCGGGCATTGACGGAAAAATCGCTCTCAACCGTCGGGTACCAAGTGGAATGTGTTTCAACGGCTGAAGGAGCTTTGAAGCGGTTTGAGGAGTGCGAATCGGGCTACAGCCTGGTTATCAGTGATGTTATTCTTCCCCAAAAAAACGGGGCAGAGCTGGTTGCCGAACTGCTTAAAAAGAATCCGAAGCTTCCGGCAATCTTGTGCAGTGGATACTCCGGCGAGCGTATCCGGGACGCCGGCATTCATTCGGGTGATTTTTTCTTTCTCGAAAAACCTTTTTTAATTTCGGACTTATTAAACCTAGTACATAGCGCGCTGAGGTTGCAAAGCAACTGAGATCGTGAATGCAAGCCATTTCACGTTGCATCGTGAGATGGTTGATGGTCCAGGTCTAAATCCAACTTTCTTATCCGTTGTTGCAGCCCGTTTCATAACAAATTTCGGTCTTTCGGAGGCTCTGCCAAAACGCAATATTTAAACCGTATGGCCGTGGTCGAACACCGCAGCGAGTTTGGTGCAGCGGACGTTGTTCATGCGATTTTAGAAATAGCCTTGAAATAGACGGGACAGAAAGGGATGATCCGGGCTTTTGATTTACAGAGGATTTTGACGATGAAACCGACCCAACCCGATCGACTCGGCCATTTTGGTGAATACGGCGGAATGTTTGTTCCGGAAACGCTGATGGAGCCGCTGAATGAACTGACGCGCGTTTACCACGCGGTCCGCAAGGATCCGGAGTTTAAGGCCGAGCTGCAGTATTATCTGCGCGAATATGTCGGACGGCCCACACCGCTTTATTTTGCCGAGCGGATGAGCGAGCAGCTGGGTACGGCAAAAATTTACCTCAAGCGCGAAGACCTCTGCCACACCGGCGCGCATAAAATCAACAACGCCATGGGCCAGATTCTGCTGGCGAAGCGGATGGGGAAAAATCGCATCATCGCCGAGACCGGTGCGGGGCAGCACGGCGTGGCCACCGCCACGGTCTGTGCGATGTTCGGCATAGAGTGCGTCGTTTATATGGGCGCGGTCGATATGGCGCGACAGGCGCTGAACGTCTTCCGCATGGAAAGCCTGGGCGCCACCGTCGTCCCGGTCACCGTCGGTCAGCAGACGCTTAAAGAGGCTGTGAACGAGGCGATGCGCGATTGGGTGACGAATATCCGCTCGACCCATTATATTCTCGGCTCCGCGCTGGGTTCGCATCCGTATCCCATGATGGTGCGCGACTTCCAGAGCGTGATCGGCCGCGAAGCGCGCAAGCAGATTCTCAAGGCCGAAGGGCGTCTTCCCACAGCACTGGTCGCCTGCGTCGGCGGCGGCAGCAACTCCATCGGGCTGTTCCATCCATTCATTGAAGACGAAGGCGTACGCATGATCGGCGTTGAAGCCGGCGGTTTCGGCATTGAGAGTGGGCTGCACGCCGCCCGGTTTGCGCAGGATAAAATCGGCATTCTCCAAGGCACAAAATCCTATGTGCTGCAGGACGACGACGGACAGATTGCGCTCACGCATTCCATCAGCGCGGGACTCGACTATGCTGCTGTCGGCCCTGAGCACAGCCTGCTGCGCGACCTCGGCCGTGCGGAATATTCCTACGTGACCGACGTGGAAGCCGTTGAGGGCTTCGATAAATTATCGCAGTGGGAAGGCATTCTGCCCGCGCTCGAGAGCTCGCATGCCGTTGCCTGGACCATCAATAACGCCGGCGCCTTCACGAAAGACGACCTGCTCATCGTCAACGTCTCCGGCCGCGGCGACAAAGACGTGCAGCAGATCGCCGAGTGGAAGCAGGAGCGCAAATAAGATTGATCGGTCGGCTTCTCAGAGATTCCGGAAACCCAAAAGGGCTTCTTCCTTCAGTTTGACCAGTCAGGAGCGCTTCTAAGCAGAAAATCAGTTACCCAAGGGTCTTTTGCTTTCATTCATCTGACGCCGGGCATCGATATTGTCGGCATCATCAATGGTGATGGTTTGAACCTCAAGAATGTCAGCGGCTTTCGCGGTTCCGAAAATGCCGGGGTAGCGTTCATAATAGATGTCGCCGTTGGGCAGTTTATGCTCCAACCGACACTTAATGATCTCATTCTGCATCACAATCCGAGTGTCATAAACAAAGATCCGTTTCAGTATCTGGCGCTTATTCACCACCTCGTCAACCTGAGTATTGAGATTTAAGCTCGACGAGACAAAACCGTCTTTATACAGCTGGATCGTGTGAGCCGCCCCGGCTTTCAAGAGCACTTGAAGCGGCACGGAGAGTACGTCGGAACCCGAATCGGACTGGGTGGTCGCATGGAACCTTCCATCCAGATAAACATCCACGCCTGCGGGCTCGGTGACAAGCATCAGAATCCCGCTGTCCTTTACCAGGTTAAAGTCGACACTTTCATTTACGCTGGGCTGGAGATTGATGATCTTGGTCTGCTCCGCGTAACCCGCCAACGTAACCTTTACTTCATGAACACCGCCCTCCAGTTCGGAGAGCGTGAAGGGACTCACACCGACCTCTTCATTATCGACAAAAACGGCGGCACCGGATGGCGAAGAAAAGACGGTGAGCCCCGCCGGCAGTGCTTCCAGCACGGGACTGATCTCATAGGGGGTGGTTTCTGCAAAAGCCATCTCCCGAACAAACGGAATATATCCCTTCATTTCAACCCGTACTTCGGCCTTTCCCGGAACAACATCGTCAACCGTCATCGGTGTTGTCCCTTTGAGTACGCCGTTAATCAGAATTTTTGCCCCCTCAGGGCTGGACCCTACCTTAAGGCGTGCCATGCGGGAATCAAGATCAACCTCAACTTTCACCGGAGAACGATCGATCAGTCGAACCTCTTTGGTACGCGGAAGAAATTTTTCCCGAATCTGGAATTCCAGGCGATATTCCCCAAGCGGAAGATCGGTCAGCAACAGCGGCGTGGTTCCCCTTGAGACGCCATCGATCAGCACCTCCGCCCCTTCAGGATTTGAAACGGCCTGCAGGAGGCCGGTGATGGGCTTCATCTGCAGCTTCAGGTTTTTGCTCTCTCCCTTGGCAAGGAAGAGATTGGCATAGGCACTCTCATATCCCCCCTTCCGGATCTCGACGGCATAACTCCCCTCCGCCAGCGACCCGACCGTACAGGGCGTAGTTCCCGCGGCTTTTCCATCCACATACACCTCCGCGCCGTCCGGTGTTGTTGCCACCGAAAAGGAAGAGGTTTTCCCGGAAAGCGGATTCTTATCGCATCCGGACAACAGACTGAGACCTCCTGCCAAAAGGGCGGCAGTAACGGCAAAATATTTAATCCAACGCATATTTTCCTTCATTCGGATCTACCTCAGTCGCTCTTCTACACCAATTAGTTTTCGCCGAATCTCATCATAACGTTTGTCATCCGTCGGGATCAGATCCTGGAGATAGCTCAGGCTTTTCCGCGCCTCATTCCACTGCTTCAGTCGAATCGCCCGATCTGCGGCAAACATATAATCTTCATACCGTTTGTCTCGCAGTGCCTCAGATTCCTCCAGCAGTTCCTCTGCCTGTAGATAAAGCTCAGGCTTGGGTTCAAAGTCTACTAAGCACTTGACTGTCTCCTGAAAATTGACAATAGCTTCGGCCAGATTGGCACTGCGCACTTCGCGGGCCTCCCATTTTTTCTGCCCAACGTCAAAGGCGGTTTTTGCCAGCTCAAAAAGCTCCTCTGTACTCCGAGTCCAAGAAAGCGGAATATCCAGCTGACTTCGTGCAAATTCTTCGAGCAGCGCGGTTATCTTCTGCGACGCATCGGAGGGTTTATTCACGTTGTGCACTTTAACGTGTTTCATCAGCCCGTTTCGCTGAACGACTAGATCATATAAGTTATATCCGGGTTCTTTCCCAATCTGGTCACCCTCAAGCGCATAAAACCCGGTCTTATCTATTCGGTCTGAAAGTTTCTTAACCATGTCAGGCGAAATTTTTACGGTGCGTTCAAATTTACGGTTACTATCCAGATCCTTCATGGACAACGTCAGGTTACCGCCTATATCCAGCTCGAGATAATAGCGGAAAATGTTATTATCGTTTCCATCAACCCGCTCATATTTCAGCGTCAAATATTCTTTCTCCGCCCCGTTCGCCGCATTTCCGGCCATGATTTTCTGGATGGAAAAGAGCACCAGGAAAACAACCAGCAAGGTTAAAAAGGCCGTAGCAACTAGGGTCAGACGGTGTGAAAGACGGCTGGCCGGCCCCTTCGTCTCCGCAGCCCGCTCGAGTTTGTTTTTTGAGTGTTTAAAACCCAGATCGATGGTTTCAACTTCAATCGCCTTCACCGGCTCAATCGGTTTTTCTTCGACTGAATCCTTATGAATGTTAATCACCCGGAACGCCGTATGGCCGACCGATACCAGATCGCCCGTCTTGAGTTGATGCTCATCAATCGGTTCGCCGCCCACGCGGGTTTTTTCCCCGGCACCGAAGTCGGTGACCCAAAGCGACCCATCGGACTTAAAGAAGAAACGCCCGTGGAACAGCATCACGGCGTCATCGTCCAGAACAATATTGTTTGCGGGAGAACGTCCAAACTTCATTCCTGTTTCGGGAATGGTCAGCTCCTGCCCGATCTCTTTACCTATTTCAATAATCAGATGCGACATACTACTCTGCTTTTCGATTGTTCTACCCTTAGCCCAAATTCATTTTTTAAAATCCCGGCGAAACCCCTTTATTACATTGCGCCGTCCAATAAACGAAGCAGAATCGGCCCCAACAGAATAAGAAAAACCGACGGGAAAATAAAAGCAATCAACGGAAAAAGCATTTTCACCGGGGCCTCATTCCCCCGTTTTTCGGCCTTCTGAAATCGTTTGACGCGGATCTGATCCGCCTGGATCCGCATGGCACCACCGATCCCCGAACCCAGCTCATCCGCCTGAATCAGGGCATTTGATACCGCCCGAATATCGGGATGATCCACCCGAACCGCCAAATTGCGCAGCGCCTCCCGGCGGGAGCGCCCCACCTGAATTTCACGGAACACGCGAATCAACTCTTCGCCCAGCGGATCAATCTCGCGCTTTTGGATAATCCGATTGATTCCACTCATAAAATCAAGCCCCGATTCCACCGCCAGCGTAAGCAGATCGAGCACAAACGGAAGCGCACGCTCAATTTTTTGGTGACGCGCTTTAACGGCAGACTTCAGCCAAAGGTCGGTATAGATTCCGAAAAGCAGAATGAAGATAAAATAGAATGAAAACTGGCGATCCGCCATGATGACGCCCACCTTTCCCCTCATCAACGGGATCATCAGCGCAATTATCGCACAGATCAATCCGCCGAACCCCAGCGGAACCAGGGTGCGCAATGCGATCACCTCATGCGCCTCAATCAACCCCTCAAAACCGGCCGCCACCAGCTTTCGCGAAATCCGCGCCCGACTCTCTTCTAACTTACGATGCATCGAAATCTTCTGCGGGAACGAAGAGGTAAAGGGCAGCATCAGCCGAATAATGAGCGGAAGGCTGCGCTCCTGCCGACGGCCGTCCGCAAGCGTTACATACGTCGCACGCCGGGCCGCCAGCGCGATCTGCCAGACGAGTCCGGTCACGGACACCATAAACAGTACGCTGATAATGATCGTTTGAGTATCCATTAAAACCTACACATCCACATTGGTGATTTTCCGAATAAGCAACGCGCCGAAAAACTGCATAACTAAAATCAGAATCACAATAATGATCCCGCCGGTTGAACGGAAAAAGGCCAACATCATTTCCTTGTCCATCAAGTAAAGTACAAATGCCAGAATGAAGGGCATCGCCCCAACGACACGCCCCTGAATTTTTCCCTGTGCGGTCAGCGCCTTAATCTTGCCTTCTATGCGTTGGCGCTCACGAATGGTCTCCGCAATACGGTCAAAAACTTCGGTCAGATTACCGCCGGTCTGGCGGGCAATCTCAATCGCCTGCGTCATCAGCGTTAGATCTTCGCTGCCGATTCGTCCATCCATGTCGGCCAGCGCCTCTTCAAAGCGCACTCCCACCCGCAGTTGCTGAAGAAACATGCCGAACTCCTGTGCAATCGGATTTTGACCTTCCGACACGACCGTCTCAAACGCCTGCTGAATGCTGAATCCGGCCTTGAGCGCGTTGCTCATCGAATTCAGGGCATTGACCAATTGATGATTAAACCGCTCCAGACGGCGGATCCGCAGCACCTTTATAAACACCCGTTGCCCCAACAACGCCGCAGCCGCGCCGATTGCACCGATCACAACGCCCTGAATCAACGCACGCGCCGACTGAAAACCGCCGGCCGCAAAGAAAAAGAGCATGAAGACAAACAGCGCAACGGTCCGAGAGATAAACAGCATCTGCTGCGGCGAAATAAAGAGAAACATATCCTCCAGCTGCCGGGTCGTATTGACGGTATACTCGCTGGCATAACTTTGGTCCGCTTCGCGCAGGGCACGCAGAAGTACATAGCTCATCAGCAGGGCAAAGAGAGCAAACAGCGAGGAAGCAATCCATTCCATTACCGAATCCCCTCCCACGTGTTATGTTTTTTGCGCGTATCGAATATACTGCGGTCAAATCGGATTCCGCGCATGGAAATCTCTTCTATAAAGGTCGGAACTGCACCGGTCGGCTTCATTTCACCAAGAACTTTTCCCTGATCATTCACCCCGGTCTGCTTAAACTCAAAAATATCCTGCAGTGTTATACGATCCCCTTCCAGCCCCGACACCTCGGTCACCCGACTCACCTTACGCGTTCCGTCGGAAAAACGGGAAATCTGGCAGATCAGATGAACGGCGGAGCCCACCTGTTCACGAATGGCCCGCACCGGCAGGTCCATGCCGGCCATCAGCACCATGGTTTCCAGACGCGCAAGCGTATCGCGCGGCGAATTGGCGTGAATCGTGGTGAGCGATCCTTCATGGCCCGTGTTCATCGCCTGCAGCATATCGAGCGCCTCGGCACCACGACACTCCCCGACCACAATGCGGTCCGGGCGCATGCGCAGCGCATTACGGACCAGATCGCGGATGGTGACCGCACCGCGCCCTTCAATGTTAGCGGGCCGCGCTTCCAACCGCACAATATGCGCCTGTGTCAGGCGCAGTTCAGCGGCGTCTTCAATCGTCAGAATTCGTTCATTATCAGGCAAATAGCTGGAGAGTACATTGAGCAGCGTCGTTTTGCCCGAACCCGTTCCGCCCGAAACAAGAATATTTTTACGCAGCGTGACGCAGACGCGCAGAAACTCTGCCACATCCGCCGTCAGCGTTCCAAAGTTAATCAGATCCTGAACCTTGAACGGATCCTTGGAAAATTTACGAATCGTGATGCAGGGCCCAACCAGGGACAGCGGGTGAATCACCGCATTCACACGCGAGCCGTCCGCCAGACGCGCATCCACATAGGGCTGGCTTTCGTCGATTCGCCGGCCGATCGGGGAAACGATCCGGTCAATCACCGCATGCACCGAGGTATCGTTAATGAAGGTGCAATCGGTCAGCTCCAGCTTGCCGGCGCGTTCAACAAACACCTGTCCGGGGCCGTTCACCATGATTTCCGTAACGGTGTCGTCTTCGAGCAGATCTTCCAGCGGACCCAGCCCCACCGCTTCATCAAAAATTTCCTTGGCCAAACGATCCGGATGAATCCCGCGCGGAAGCCGCGAGCGAATTTCATCAATAATACCGGCCAGCGTCTGCTTGATTTTATCCTGAAGCTCATTTTCCTGAAGCTTGCTCATGCTGAGCCGCTTCAAATCCAGACGATCGACCAGTTCCGAATGAATCTGCTGCTTAATGGCCTGAATCGCCGAAACATTCCGGCTCTTCATTTTGGGCGCAAAAACCTGAGGAGCAGACACCACCGATTGCGTGGAGGCTGTCGGCTCCGCCGCTGCGGAATCAAGATATAGCGTATAATTGCCGATCTGGATCGGTGTGCCCGGAAACACCTGCTGCCGATTGCCGATGCGCTGACCCTCCACAAAAACGCCGCCGCCCATCAGATCCTCCACATACGACTCATCCTGCATCAGCGTAAGCACCGCATGAACCTCCTCCACGCTGCCGTCGTCGAGCACAATGCGGTTCGAGGCATCGGCTCCGATCATATAGGCACCAAAAGGAGCCTGCATAATCCGGGCGTCACGGGCGGGATGAACGATCTGAATTTGGAACATAGTTAAACCCAATTGCGTTTACCTGTCTAACGAATTTCTTCGCGCTTCATTCAAGTCCTGTCGCACTCTGTCAAGATAATTAAAGTTTACAGACGGGAGCAGGCGGGCTTTGGAAACAATGTCATCCGGATTCCGCAGCGAAGTATAAAGCTGTCCACGCTCCTGCTGGGCAAAAACCACAATTTCCACCTCTTCGGGAGAAAGTTCAAAGGTCACCGTACTATAGCCGCCCGCTGACGCGGTGCTGTACTGACCATATTGCGTTCCTGTCGCCAGAACCAATACATTCTGGAGCAGCGTCATCGTCACTGTTTCTGTCTGCAACGGATTTTGCGGATCAGGGAAGGTGAAGGTTCCGAGCAGGTCCACATGGTCATTCGGCTGAACCAGACCACTGACCGCCGATGCCCCGGAAAGATTAATCGAAAGCGCCCGCTTTCCTTCGGTAATCTTTTTCGCAAATTCCGACCCACTCAGGCGAGGCGTATCCACATTTGACCAAAGCAGCGTTTTCCCTTCATCTACACGGTAAAATATTTTCCGGTTGACCACCCGGTCCCAATCATCCTCCCGCACCGGATTCTGGCCGACATCCAGCACCTTCATTGGCTTCAGATCTTCCTTCTTCAGCATGGTTCCGGCAGGAAGCGTCTTTTTAACCCCGACAACATCAATTGTTTGGAAGGCACCATACAGCTTGTTGTATTCATTATCCAAATAGGCCTTACTCAGCCAAAACGCAACGATTCCGATCAAGACGGAAGTCAGTAAAATGAGTTTATTTTTCATCTCTATTTCTCCAGTAACCCGAAAACCTATCAGAGCTTTCCACCTTTAACAAGAAGGGTGATCCTATTATCTCGTCCAGTCCGGTCCACCGCCTGAACATAGCACACCTCCGACCCCCTTGCATAAACCGCCATCCCGCTCGGTGCCCCATTCACAGGAGGTGCTGCAGCCACCTGTCCCCAGCCTGCAGCCGCCATCTGGTCGGCATAAAAACGGTGTACTTCCGCAGCCGCATCCGTCGTCGAGAGCGTGGCCAGAAACAGGCCGCTCTTGTCGTCCGAAATCGTCTGACAAACCGCCGCATCCGGATATTGCGCAACCGGAAAAATAACCGACTTCGGCACCGTACCCCGCTCAGGATAAAAGACAAAAACCAGTTGACGATCAATCTCCTGCGGAGAAAGCACCAGAAAACGGGCGTCCCGATCCGTCCAGCGGGCGGTTCCCGTTGCGCCATCAGGCCCAACCGAGGTTGTAACATTTGCCCCCATCTGCTCAAAGCGATCCTTCAACTGCGCCAGTACCGGCTCAGCAGGATGAACGGAATAGAGCTCAACCTCGCTCTTCCGCCCGTTCACCGTCATCGTCGTGGTATACGCATTCTCCCACCGATAAACGCCGTTGTTTAACTTCGGCGAAGAAGCCCCGGCAGGATTTATACGAAACACCTCGGCCGAAACAACGGTCACCAGAATAATTCCGCAGACCCCTGCGATCCAAGTTCGCCGTTTTGAGCATTTCATCCTCATTCTTCCTCCGCCCCCATCAGATCGTCCCATGGCGGCACCCAAACAGAATTAACTTTTCGGATACGGTCACGGCCCAGCGCTTTCCGCATAAAGCTCGTTTGCACCGGAACCGACGCTGGAGACGCAACGCCGACCAGATCAGAAAGCGGATCACCCACCGCCACAATGTCAAATCCGTTTACCTCCTCATGGCGGGGAGGATAAGTGCTCTGCAGGCTCTTCATTCGGTCGTATTGAATATCATCCAGCAGCGTGTGGTAAAAAAGCACCGAGCTTGCGTATGACTGACTGTTGGCAGTCGAACCATCAACCGTCCCCCCCGAATTGTATACCAATGAACGGGCCGCCTCGGTACGAACATCGTACATGGAATCAAAATCTTCCACCACAAAAGACGACATCAGCTCCAGACTCAACACAATAACCAGAATGCCGATCAGGCCCAGCAGAAACTCAACCATGGCCTGCCCACTCTTTAACTTTCGTCTGGAATCAGCGCCAGTCACTGCTGCCCCCTGTTTCTGCGGAACCTCCTGTAGATTTATCACAGGTATCGCCGTATTTCTCCAGCCACTGGCGGCCGAGCTCACGGAACTCGGGATTATCCCACCGCATAATGGCACTGCAGTACGGACAACCGCCCCAAAGAGTTCCATTCTCCATATACGCGGGAAGATGTTGATAAATATGTTCCTCCCATTCCTCCATGTTCCCATAGTTCGCACGGCTGGAAATCCCGTTCGGTATCAGGCGAACCTGATGAAACGCCGGAAGAACGAGATCATAATAGTGCGGAATCACCCGACCCTCTTCCGTCTCCAGATAACCAAACGGCTTGGCCGACGCATACCAGACAACTCTGTTCGCCAGCATACGGATTCCGGGCGTATAACTTGTGACCCGAACGGAGACGGTCGTTGAGGCATCCGCACCGCTGTAATTAAATTCCGGGCGGATCTCCTCGCCCTCACGAAATGGGAAATCGCCGGAGTCGAGTGAAGCCCACTTGTAGAAATCCCCGTTCCAGTCAAGCCGTGTATCATAGAAATGCCACGGATAAACATTCGACAGCATGTATTCCTGATTAAAATCTACCAGCAGCGAAGAAACGCCTTTCACATCGACCGCATCTTCCACCAGATAGGCGGCTCGCTCTGCCTCCCAGTCTTCATCGCTGTCGGCATCAAGCTCATTATCCTGATCCCAGTCGCCTTCGGAGTTCCCCTCACCGTTTGCACTCGGCCCCAAAGCCGTATATACCTGCCTTAATCCTAGCCCGAAATATTCGCTATTCACCGACGGACGCTGTTCCAGACTCGGCAGACCTGGCCAGGAAGACCGACCCTCATAACTACTCAACAACTCGGTATTTCCCGTGCGCTTAAACCAACACCAGTCTGGGGGATAACTGAGTGCGTTATAAAATCCGGGATCCAGTAGAACATGATAGCCGTTGTAGAATCGATACCATTTCGTATTGGCGCACTCCACCACAACACCCACCTTTGCCAACTCGTTGAGCAGCACTCCATACTCCAGCCACGCTCCTCGATACGGCTCAGGAATCCCATGATAAAATCCGCCGCCGCTGAGAAATTGCGCCGCTCGATCGCTGAGCGCTTGGGCATAGCCCGAGCCAATATGCTGGAGATCCTTGGCGGATAAATTTAAAAACGCGACCGACTGTGCCTCAAAAAACCCCATCAGCGGACCGATCAACGTCAACCGGCTGCGCATTTCCGCAATTTCATAAACGCTGCCGCGATCATCAGGATCCTGCAGGAGCAGCGCCGCCTGAATCAGGTTCAGCTCGCCCACCATGTTCATGCTGATTCCCTGCCAACGGGCAGCGGACTGCGCCGAGGCATCACCGGCATTTCCTACACGTACTTTTGTCGAAACAATACGGTGCAGATCCACATTCCACATCACCACCAACAAGCCGATCACCATCACCGCCATGAGTAGAATGATCGCTTGACCGGAACGTGCTCTTTGGGCTGAGCGGGTCACTGCGAGTCTCCCAGATAATAAAGAGCATGATTTTCGACCTCTATCGTATCCGCCATATCGATCGCCGGAACCGTGAAAGAATGACTTTGCCCATCGCTTGTATTGCTCCGATATACTCGCACAAACACGGCTGAAGGAATAAAATCGGCAATGGCACGGGCGTAGGGCATCATCATCGGAACATTCTGACCCACCCCCACTCTCAGCAGCTCATCGCGCGACTGCGTTCCTTCCACCGGAGTGATCCGCACCTGCGTATCTCCCATCTGCCAATTATCATAATCCAGAATCGCGCGCAGCTGACTGGGAAGCTCTGCGGCAAGATAGGCCGGAATTCGCTGCCGCTCTACTGTATATTGCCAAGATGAGCCGCCGCTGCCGAAGTCAACCGCATCGTCCCAACGGCTTCCGGCGCCGGACCTGTTGCTGATGTTCGGGGTTCGGATCGGGCCGGCCGTGGGAATACTGGCTGTCCGCGCGACCTTCTCCAGCATAAAGTCGTTATAGCCGACCTGCGCCGAGCGAGCGGTGGCCATCGAGGAATAAGAGAGCACATCGCGCGCGGCGAGCATATACGAGCCCTGAAGCAGCCCAAAGAGAATCAGAAAGAGGAGCACCAGCACCACGCTGGACTCAATCATCGCCGCCCCGCTTTTTCCTTCTGGGTGCCTTCTCATGCATTCTCCCGACCACGTTTTCTATCCAGTTTTAATCGCCGAATCCGTCCTCATCCATATTCTTGAAGTCCTCCAGCGAATCCCCCATAGCGGGTTGCGTATTAGCGTTTGAATCTAACTCATTAATCGCACCCGACATCTTTTTCTTTATCGTATCGCCAAACATGCCAAAAATCATTAAAGCAGCAATAGCCACAACCGCGACGATGACAATATATTCCACCATCGCCTGACCCTGTTTTCGTTTTGTTTTCATCTCGTCATCTCCTTTTGCTCAATCGGAGCATCTCTACATGCCTATCCATTACCGCCCCTCAAAAGGAGGCAATTAGACTCAAAACCCGGCTCCCAAACGTCCTGAAAGCATTCAGCAACAACGCACACATTCCGAACAGCGCAATCGACACCGCCAAGGTCACCACATATTCCAGCATGACCTGCCCGCTCTTCTTGCCAATCTCTGTTTTCTTCATCATTTCTCCGGGTTTCCCATCTCAGATTTATCCACGTCTAAATTGTACAAATCCGGCCCGTTGTTAAAACTAAAAAACCCTTTTATTTTCAGTGGAAAATCCGCCGCCCAAAAGAATTCGACACCGCTTCCACCCATTCGTTGATCTCACCTATGCATGGACCCAAACCCCCGCCCCATTTTTTGCGGCTCGCGTTTGAACAATACATGGAGGGCGAGGACCTCTGAAAAACCATTCTGCATAACGTTGCTTTGCGATCGCCCGCCTGCTTTGGTATGAACAGTCGCATGAACGGATTATTTATTACGGGAACGGACACGGATATCGGAAAAACGGCGCTCAGCGCACTTTTGTTGGCAGAACTGCGGCGGCGCAACATCAACGCGGCACCGATGAAGCCGGCGCAGACGGGTTGCGCAGAGAAACTGAAAAATGGAAACTGGAAACCTGAAACTGGAAACCTGAAAACAGAAACCAAAGGTGAATTTCAAGTTTCGGATTTCACGTCTCAAGTTTCAAACTACTCCGTCCCTGACTTGGACTATTCGCTCTCCATGGCGCAGATGAAAGTGGACGATGCAACGTACGCAACTATGGCGCCGTACACCTTTGAACCGGCCTGCTCGCCGCACCTTGCCGCCGAAATGGCGGGCACGGAAATCGATATCGCCGAAATGGTGATTGCGGCGCGCACGCTCGCCCGAACGTATGAATTTATTCTTGCCGAAGGCGCCGGCGGAATCCTGGTTCCGCTGAACCGCCGAGAGCTGATGATCGACCTGATGCAGGCGCTCCGCTTCCCCGTTCTCCTTGTCGCGCGCCCCAATCTGGGCACGATTAACCATACCTTGCTCTCGATCCGTACCCTTCGCTCAGACGGGCTTGATATTGCGGGCGTTGTGCTGGTGTCGAGCCGACCGGGCGAACCGGGCTTTATTGAAGCCGACAGCGCCGCCACCATTGAACAGTTCGGCAACGTTCCGGTCCTTGGAACCATCTCCTACTGCCCACAGTTGGCCCCGCCTCGGCCCCGCTTCTCTGACCTCCCGGATTCAATCAAAGAAGAGATCCGGCGGGTCGCGGATCAACTGATCGCTTAACCCTGATTCAAACCACGAGCTGACTTTATGAAAAATAAGATCTTCCACCCCTACACCCCTTTTTCTGAGTTGAAAACCGAGCTGCCGAATATGGTGCGCGGCGAGGGGATTTATCTCTTCGACGATCAGGGCAACCGCTTTGTCGATATTGTTTCGAGCTGGTGGGCCTGTGCGCTGGGCCACGGCCATCCGAAGGTGGTGAAGGCGATTCAGGAGCAGGCGGCGGTGCTCCAGCACAGCATTACCGGCAGTATGACGCACCCGAACGTACTGGCGCTGGCCAATCGACTGGCCGACCTGATGCCGACACCGGAGCGTCACAGCGTATTTGCCAGCGATGGATGCAGTGCGGTGGAAGCGGCGCTGAAGATTGCGGTGCAATATTGGTATAACATCGGTCGCCCGGAAAAAAACTGGCTGATCGGGATGGATCAGGGCTACCACGGCGACTCGCTCGGTGCACTTTCGGTTGGATTCGTTGACGGCTTCCACGAGCCCTACCGCAAAACGGTCACCCATCCGGCTAAGCTTCCCTTCCCGGTGCCGACCGAATCCGACCCGGATGGGTTTGAGTCGAGCCGCAAGGTGATTGAGCAATATGCCGACAAGTTGGCGGCGGTGATTGTAGAGCCGCTCTGCCTCGGTTCCGCCGGTATGAAAATTTATTCCGCCGAATACCTGAAAAAACTGGCCGACTGCTGCGCGGTCAACAAGGTGCTGCTCATCATTGATGAGGTGGCCATGGGCTTCGGACGCACCGGAAAACGTTTTGCTTTCAATCATGCGGGCATCGACCCCGATATGGTCTGCATCGGCAAAGCGCTGACGGCGGGCTATATGCCGCTGAGCGCCTGCATTGTGAAAGACAGCATTTACAACACCTTTTCCAATGAAGGCGAAAAGGACTGCACCTTCTACCACGGGAACACCTATGCGGGTCACCCGATCGGCTGCGCCGCTGCGCTGGCCGCGCTCGATATTTATGAGGACGAAGGCACCGTTGCACGGGCTGCCGAGATGGCGGAAAAAATGAAGCAGTGGATGCTCCCTATGGCAGCGATGGATTGCGTGAAGGAACTGCGCTTTCTTGGCATGATCGGCATCGTGGAACTCAAAGCGGAAATGAAACCGAAGGTGCCCCGAATCAAGCAGGCGCTCAAGGAGCAGGGCTACCTCTTCCGCCCGCTCGGCAACACCTTTTATCTGATGCCCCCGCTGGTGATTTCCGACGAAGAACTCCACGCGGCGGTCCGTGCGCTCCGAAATAGTATCGGCGTTATTTAGGAGGAAGAGTCAGACAAAAGCCGGGCCACGCACTCCATGAGAACTTCAACTTCATAGGGTTTCTCGACGATTCCGGAGAATCCGAATTCCTTGTAGTTGGCCATAACCGGATCGCCGGAATATCCGCTCGATACAATGGCTCGAATGTTCGGATCGATGCGCCGCAGTTCCCCGATCGCCTCCAGGCCGCCCATTCCCCCCGGTATCGTCAGATCCATAATCGTCAGAGAAAACGGATTCCCCTCGTCCAGCGCATCCTGATAAGCACGAATGGCTGAGGCGCCATCGGTCACTCCAACCGCATCTAAACCGATGCGGCGCATCAGCGATAAAACCAATCGGCGAATCCCTTCCTCATCGTCCATCACCAGCACTCTTCCGTGGAGATTCTTTGGTTTCGGTTTTTCCGGAGTCGATTTCTGCTCTTCAATGTCCGAATCTGCGGCAGGCAGCCAGATACGGAATATGGTTCCGTGGCCGACCTCCGAATGCACCGCAATATGCCCCTGATGGCGGCGGATGATCGAGTGTACGGTCGCCATTCCTAAGCCGTTTCCGTCAGCTTTGGTGGTAAAATAGGGATCAAAGACGTGGTCAAGGACTTCCGGCGGTATTCCCGGCCCCGTATCCGCAAGTACTAATTGAAGATAGCGGCCCGCCGGCAAACCATTAACCGCGTGGTCCGCCAGTTCCTCATTGTGCGCTTTCACACGGATTATGCCTCCGTGCAACATCGCCTGTTTTGCGTTGAGCACAAGATTGTGGATCACCTGATTAATCTGCCCGCCGTCCACATTTGCGGGCCAAAGCCCGGCTTCAAACTCATAATCACAACGCACATTGGAACCGCGCAGGACAAACTCCGCCGCTTCCCGCACAATTTCAGGAAGCACCTCGGATGCCTTTTGCGGCTCACCGCCCTTAGCAAATGTCAACAGCTGCTGCGTCAGATCCCTGGCCCGCATTGCCCCTTGTTCAGCATCCTGCAGGCATTCTCCGGCAACTTCCATCACTTGCTCATCGAGCATGGCCGAAGTAATGTTGCCCAGCACCACGGTAAGCAGGTTGTTGAAGTCATGCGCAATGCCGCCCGCCAACAGCCCCAGCGACTCCAGTTTCGCCACCTTATGCAGCTCATTCTCCAGACTGGCCTGATGCTCCATCTGCTCGCGGATCTGCCGCGTCTGTTCCTTCACCTGTTTGCGCAACAGATATACCCAGAGCAGGGCTGCCGCAGCGGCCAATGAAACAACACCGCCGGCAATCAATGTATTCTTTACCGTAAACAAGGAAGGCGACTTCAGAACTTCAATATCGGCCGCACTGCGGAAAAACAGTTTAAACGATTCCGGCCGCTCCAACGCTTCCTCTTCGGCGCGGTAGACCCCCGTGCAACGGAGAAGCGTGCCCGGTCGAAAACTGATGCCGGACTTCGCGCTGGTGTGTCCCAGAAAACGTACATCACCCGAACACAGATAGAGCAGGGCCCCCTGTTCGGTCTGTAAAACATCTTCCAGATACGCATCCATCTGAACCAATTGATTATTTAAACCCGGATCCACTGCATGGTCTTCGGTCCACGCGTTGATTTTCGGAGATTCCGCTTCAGAAATTTGGCGAATGAGCCCCTCTTGCAGCACCACCGTATTGCCCCGACGCCCAGGAAACCCAACCACTTCCACCGCATCACCCGGCTTGATCGTCGCCGGGCTGCGAACAAAAACCTCCAGGCCGGTGTTGCCCGATTGCAGAATCAACCGCTCTTCTGCCGCATAAGTGACCACGCCCGAAGTCCGCACCTGCTGAAAGGGAGCCTGAAGGGGACCAAACTGTTGAAGCGCTTTCATTGAAACCGCCGGTGTTGAAAACGGATCAGTCAACGGCGGAATTTCGAGGGTCACGTCTTCTTGATCTCTCAGCAAAATCTCAATGCCAATCGGATGCCCCGTCGTTTCCGTCTGCGTTATACAGATGCCGCGCAGCCGAACCACAGCGCCAACCATTTTTCCCGCAATCGTCGCAAATTCCTCATCCGCCAGACGCGCTGAAAACCGGCCCGTTGGAGTCGATAACTGCAGAACGGTCCAGCGTCCCTCCCGCTCAACGCTTCGCACAAACCCTTTGATCTCTACCAGCGTTGCCTCTTCCATCCCATCCCGCGATTGTGCCAGCGAAACAGGCCGAGGAGCCGGCATTTTATACATACCGCTAACTAGCGCTTCTTCACACAAAACCACGGGTGCAAAAGTTCCTTTTTCGGTAGTTCCAGTCACGTGCATCGAATGCCCCACAACCGGGAAATCGACCAACTCGGCACCATTGAGATCAACGCAGACACCTCGTGAAGCATCCTGCAGATAGAAAAAATCAGCCCCCGGATCCGCCCACGTCACGACGCCGCGTAATTTGACGGGATAGCCTCTGGCGGCCTCATTCAGCCCAAGTTCCAAAACCTGCGCGGCCTGCCGCAACTTTAAATTCGGTCTTTCTTCCAGATCGGGGGCATTCTCCGCGCCGCTCTCCATCCACAGCCCATCCTGCAATACTATCTCAAGTCCAACAGACTTCAACCGCCCAACCGCGGTAATCCGGCTCCCCACTTCCGGCATCACCGTCTGCCCGGTGTATATCACAATTTGGTCGGTTTCATTCCACAGAACAATGCGTGCCCCCGGCTCCGTATTCCGCACAACGCCTTCAACCCGAACCCAGTTTCCAATCGCTTGAGTGTATAATTCATCATCCTGAGAAATCGGCAGCGAAAAATGCTCCTCTGATGCCAACGGGCCGACTAGATGCAACTGATTCTGATCCGAAACCAAAACCGTAATGTCGTTGACGCTATTATTTTCGCCCATAGTGATGCTGAAAAACCCGTCAAACTCCACCAGTTGTCCAACGAACTGCTGTAGGGCTTCCTCGGGATCCACCAAAACCGTTACGGTGACCGCATGGCGCCCCAACGCCACTTTCATTCGAACATGTTGAAGATCTTCCTCCCTCTGGGTCTCGACCAGTCCGACAAAGCGTCCCTGTCTCGAATTCAACTGGTCGGGTCGATCAAGAAACTGCTGCACATCCAGTGTAACGGGCGGCTCCGCCTCTCCGATAACCGTAAACTGAAGATTATCCGCCGTAAACCTTCCGCTTAACGATGTACATTCGAGTAATGCCCGCTGGCCGACGCGAAGATCAAATCGCCGCCCTCGGGGATGGCAGAAAAATGGTACATTTTCATTCTCCAGCCACAACAACCCCCACTCGGGATCATAAAAGAGAACGTTTACCTCAAACCGCATACGGAATACCTGATCCGACTCCGGAAGAGTCCAAACAGAATGATAATCCGTCAGCAAAGGCAAATCGTCTACATTCACCGACTCCTCCGAACCAAAGGAGCCGTTTACCCCAAGACACAGCATTGCCGCTAATGCAATGCCCCGAAACTGCAAAAATTCCGAAGAAATTCTGCTTTCCCCCCGTCCGTATCTCGTCTTGCCACGCATATTTATCCTAAAAATCTAATCATGAAATTTAAGCAAAAATCGTGCCATGATTGGCTGCAAAAAGACCTCTTTCCTGAAAAGGAGGCCTGCTTCCAGGGCAGACTTCGTTGACAATTCTTTCGGATGAAAGCACACGTCGAACGGGAGGAATATGTTCTCGAACATCAATTATTTTGATGCCGGGTGTAGAAATGGTGGAGCGAATGGGGATCGAACCCACGACCTTCGCATTGCGAACGCGACGCTCTCCCAATTGAGCTACCGCCCCCCTTTGCACTAACAGTCTGCATATATATTTGGATGTCGCTGGTTGTGCAAGGGTTTTGTCAATAATTGAGTGTACTGGTTCACGGGTAAGTGAAATTGTGTTCGTGGGTCGGTAAATTTAGTTGTCGTTCACCAAAAGACGAGTTAACTTCGCGCCGATCAGTTGGTATTTTGGCACTTTTATTGCGTGGGAACAATGCCCATCTTTTTTTAGGAATAGAGAATGAAGTTAGGCACAAAAACCATTTTGATTATGATCGGAATGATGATTGCTCTGCTGTTTCTGTTGTACGGCGGAGGAATGATTGTCCAGAGAGGTTTTCTTGATCTTGAAACAAATTACAGCAGAGCAAGTGCTGAACGGGTTGTCCGTTCAATAGAGACGGCATCAGACGAGGTGGGTCGGGTGGCTGCGGATTGGGCTCATTGGGATGATACGTATGAGTTTATTGAAGACCGCAATGAGGATTACAGAGCGTCCAATCTGATTCCGGGCACGTTTACCCTTCTGAATATTCAGGTTATCCTCTATTTGGATTCCTCCGGAAAGCTCGTTTGGGGAGAGGGGTATGATCGTGATGAAGAACCGCTGCCTATTGCTTCCGAGTTGTTTTCGAAGCTGTCATCCGATTCGGAGTCGTTTGAATCGTTTTTTGAGGTGGAGGACTCTTTTTCAGGGATTATTCTATTGGATCAGGGACCGATGCTGCTGGCCAGCAGTTCGATCGTTAGAAGCGACTTTAGTGGTCCTTCTAGAGGTCTCTTATTCATGGGGCGACTTCTGGATGAGGATGAAATAGCCGTATTGGCAGAACCGCTACAGGTCGAGCTAAGTGTTTTTCGAGTTGATCGATTACATGAGCATTCAGCGCTTGAGGACGTTTTCACGCGTTTATCCGATTCTGAACCCATATTTACCCAAGCGTCCGATCGAAACACGGTTTCGAGTTTCAGTACGGTTTCCGGAGTTGATTCAAAGCCGCTTTTGCTGGTTCAGACGGATATGCCTCGGGACATTCTTCGTCAAGGACGTAAGACCCTTTTTCTCAATATTTTCCTGTTGCTGGTCGGCGGAATGCTTGTTGCAGGCGTGTTCTATTTTCTGTTGCAGAAAACGATTACTCGACCGGTGGCCGCGCTGACGGCTGCCACACTGCGTGTTGCTAAGGGAGATTTGAACGTTTCTGTATCTGCCTCCGCGAACGATGAACTGGGCACGTTGGCCTCAGCATTCAACATTATGATGGCTCGTCGACGAAAAGCTGAGAGGGAGAGAATGCTGCTTCTCACCGGGATTGATCAACTTGCCGACGCGGTCATGATTGTCGATCTCTCCGGTGTGCTTCAGTATGTCAACAAGGCCTTTGAAACGATGTCTGGAATCCGTCGTGAGGAGGTGACCGATCAGTCACTTTTAACATTAAAGGAGAAGGTTTCGGGCTGTGCGTTTTGTGAGGTGTTCGTGAATGTTATCTCCTGCCGAAAGGAATGGCGAGGACGACTGGTCCATCATCGGAACGATGGTCGGTCTTCCATCGAGGATACGCTGATTTCTCCCGTGAGGGATCCTGACGGCGAAATCGTATATTATATTGCAGCGAGACGGGACGTGACCGATCAGGCTGAATTAGAAGAACAGATTCATCAGTCACAGAAAATGCAATCGATCGGGAGGCTGGTTGGCGGGATTGCGCACGATTTTAATAATCTTCTTCAGGTGATCAACGGCAATGCGGAAATGGCGCTTCTGTTAATGGAGGAACAGCAGCCGGCAGACGAATGGGTCAACCGGATTCTGAGCGCAGGAACCCAGGCTAAAACGCTGATCAAGCAACTATTGACCTTTAGTCAGCAGGAGGTGATTGATCCGGAAGAGATTCAGGTAAATCATGAAATAGAACATTCACTGGAAATGCTGAGTAAGTTCATGGGAGAGCATATCGAATTAAAATTCTCCGCCGGAAAAAATCTTGGTTCGGTGCGAATGGATCGCGGGCAGTTTTTGCAGGTATTGATGAACCTCTTTTCGAATGCGTTGGCGGCGATGCCCGACGGCGGAACCATTACGATTCAGACAGAAGATATACGCCAGGTTCCTGAGCATTTGAAACATCAGTTGGGCTCCACGTCGGATCGATATGTGCTGCTTTGTGTCACGGATACGGGATGCGGCATCAGCCCGGAGAATCAGAAACGAATTTTTGATCCGTTTTTTACGACCAAGAAGTTTGGTGAAGCCCGCGGAATGGGACTTTCGATCATCTTCGGCATTGTTCAACAATGCAACGGACATATCGAAGTCTACAGTGTTCTGAATGAAGGGACGACCTTCCGCATCTATCTGCCGGTCTGGTGCGAGTCAGAGCAGGAGGAAACATCCTCTGCTAAACCGGCGTAAACAGTCAGATAACGGCTTAAACGGAAGTCGGCCGCTCCGCTACCCACTGTCGCATCGCCTCTTTGGTCGTTTTCCACGTGGCGGAGGCATCGCGCTCCTTAATGAATTCTCGAAAGAGATGGAAGAAACACTGGCGGAAGGTTTCAAGCAGAACCATACGCTCCTGAAATTTTCCAACGCGGTCAAAGGTTTCGGTCTGCGGCAGTTTAAGGCTGCGGAAGACAAACTCGTCGGCGTCAAACGTAAAGGCCCAAACCTCTTCGCCGCGCACAAACTGCACCTTGGCTTTTTTCAGTTTCTTCCCGCTGAGGAGCGCGGTGCGCGCCTCGGCGCTCAGCATCGGCTCACCTTTGCGCAGCGTAATTTCGTGTGCACCTTTGCCCTCCATCACAAAGGTCAGCGGACCTTCCACCATAAATGCAATTTCGCCGACCTCGGGCACATGGGCCAGACCGCCGCGTTTTTCGGAGGAATACCAGAGCCACATCAAAAACTCACGCCCGGCGGTTCCGTCGACCATCCCGTCTTCCAATTCGCCGGAAAAGCTGGCGGGGGCCCAGGTCTGCACATCAATCTGCTCCGTTTTGGCGGCGATGGTTTCCGGGTCGGCGACCTGAGCGGAGCAGCCGGTGGTCTGCATCAGGCTGAGCACAAACGCATCAAGCTGTTTTTCGGAGGTGGCAGAGGCATAGATCATGTGCGAACGCTGGTCGAAGACAAAATCAATCCCCTTAAGCTGCGGCGGCATTTCAGGAAGGAGGCGTTCCTTGACCTGTTTTTTAATTTCCGAACGCGC
>JAFGWS010000081.1 GCA_016937035.1 Pontiellaceae bacterium | reverse complement strand
CCAATAGGATTTACTTTCTGACCCAAAATGGTCTCCTTTCGTCGACTACGGGGTGTCGGTTACAATTACAGTTATATGGCTCGTCTTTTTCTGAATCGGACTCGCCATGCCACGGGCACGCGGACGATAACGCTTCATCATCGGTCCGCCATCCACAATGGCGTTTTTTACATACAGGCCTTCAACCAGCAGTCCTTCATTATTTTCTGCATTGGCAATGGCCGATTTAAGGGTCTTGCCGATGTGGACCGCCGCTTTTCGGGCGTTAAACTCGGTAATGCGTAATGCATCTGCAACCGGCAAACCTTTGATCTCGTTTGCCAGATCGCGCGCCTTGGTAGGCGACATTCTCACATATTTAGTTGTTGCTGAAACTTCCATGGTGTTTTCACTCTCATTTGGTCCACGGTGTAAAGAGCGGACAGTTTATGTATTTGCATTTCGAAATCCAGCGATTTCAGCAAAAAACTACTTTTCCGTCGCCATACCGTGAGTTTTAAATGCTCGGGTAGGTGAAAATTCACCCAGTTTGTGCCCGACCATGTTTTCCGTAACAAACACCGGAACGAAAACTTTGCCGTTGTGAACATTGAACGTGTGCCCGACGAACTCCGGAACAACGATTGATCCGCGCGCCCAGGTTTTAATGGCAGTCTTACGACCGGATTCTTCCAACTGGCGAACCTTCTTGACCAGTTTCAGGTCAACGTATGGACCTTTTTTAAGGGAACGTGCCATAACTATTTCTTCCTCCGTTCAACGATATACTTGTTGCTCTGCTTGCCCTTGTCGCGCGTGCGTTTGCCCTTCGCGAGCAAGCCCCACGGAGACTGCGGATGGCCGCCACCGGAAGTACGGCCTTCACCACCACCCATCGGATGGTCAACCGGGTTCATGGCAACACCACGAACGGTCGGACGAATGCCCAGCCAACGTTTACGGCCGGCTTTACCCATCACAATGCTGTCGTGTTCCACATTACCCACGCGGCCAATAGTGGCCAGACAGTTGGTGCGGATGCGGCGAATTTCGCCGGACGGCATCTTAATGTTCGCGAAATCGGCTTCCCGAGACATCAGCTGTGCGGAGGTGCCGGCGGAACGAACCAGTTGACCGCCCTTTCCAGCAACCAACTCAATGTTGTGCACAGCCATACCCACCGGAATCTTTCCGAGCGGAAGCGCATTCCCCAAGGAGGGCTCCGCATCCGGACCGGAAAGAACCGTTGCCCCAACCTGAAGTCCGGCGGGTGCGATAATGTAGCGTTTTTCGCCATCTGCATAGTGCAGCAAAGCAATACGCGCAGAACGATTAGGATCATACTCAACCCCGGCAACCGTGGAAGGAATGCCAAACTTGTCGCGCTTGAAGTCGATCAGGCGGTAGCGGCGCTTATGCCCGCCCCCGCGATGCCGCACGGAAACACGTCCCGCACTGTTACGACCGGCATTACTTTTCTTTGCCTTCACCAAAGAGCGCTCAGGCGACTTTTTAGTGATTTCAGCAAAGTCGGACAACACCATGTGCCGGCGGCTCGGCGTTGTCGGCTTATGTAATTTTAAACCCATTGGATTCTAACTCCTTATATCAGGTTAATGCTGTCTTCAGCATTCAGTGTAACGACCGCACGTTTCCATGCAGACGTCTCCCCGGCATGAGCCGTGCGTTGACGCTTCTTCTTGCCTTTTCGGCTCATCGTATTGACGGCCATAACCCGGACATTGAAGAGCTCTTCCACAGCTCGTTTAATTTCTACCTTGTTGGCATCCTTGGCCACACGGAACAAATATTTGTTCTGCTCCTCAGAGAGGCGCATGCCCTTTTCGGTCAACAAAATTCGTTGAATTAAGTCGGTTGAATATCTCATTTTGTAGGCTCCTTTATCCGAGGCGCTGTTCCAGCGCTTCCATGCCTGCTTTCGTAACGATCACGTTCTTATAACGCAGGACCTGATAGGTGTTCACCAATTTAGCGGAAACCACTTCTACTTGGGGAATATTGCGGGATGCCAGCAGTACGGCTTCAGTCACTTCATCCACAATAAACAGCCCACCGCGGTCCAGCCCGAGGTTTTTCAGCACAAGTGCGAATTCCTTGGTCTTCGGAGCGGAGAGAACCAGCTCTTCGATCACGGTCACATCACCCTGATCAATCTTGGCGCTGACGGCTCGACGGAATGCCAGCTGAGCGGCCTTCTTCGTCATTTTCTTGTTGAAGCTGTGCGGAACAGGGCCGTGAGCGACATAACCGCCACGCCATACGTTCGACTGTCTGTAACCGGCACGAGCACGGCCGAGCCCTTTTTGCTTCCACGGTTTCTTGCCGCTGCCGTTTACTTCAAACTTGCTCAGTGTACTGGCGGTACCAGCACGCTGGTTGGCCAGATAGGTGACCACGGCCTGATGAACCACCTGATCCCCCTTATCGAGAACGAGAAGACGATCTGCAACTTCGTAGTCGCCGACACTTTCTCCCTTACTATTTTTCAAAGGTACTTTGCTCATGATCTTCCTCGCTTACTTCTTTTTCAGGGCTTCTTTGATCGTCACAATGTCGCCGTTGGCCCCCGGAACAGATCCCTTAACCAGAATCAGGTTTTCTTCAGGACGTACCTGAATCACCTTGAGGTTCTGCGTGGTGACACGTTTGGCCCCCATCTGACCAGGCATTTTCTTGTTCTTGAAGACGCGGGCCGGATGCTCACACATCCCGACTGAACCCGGCCGGCGAACCCAACCTCCACCATGCGATGCACGACCGCCACCGAAATCGTAGCGCTTAACAACGCCCTGAAAACCACGGCCTTTACCGGTAGCAATAATATCCACATAATTTACTTCAGCGAACGCATTGGCATCAACCACATCGCCAACATTCAGCTCAGCAGCTCCTTCAACGCGGAACTCTTTGAGTATGCGCTTTGCATCAACCCCGGCCTTTTTGAAATGCCCGAGTGCGGGCTTATTCAAACGTTGTTCTTTCTGATTTTCAAAACCAAGCTGAACGGCGCTGTAGCCGTCCTTTTCGTTGTCTTTGCGCTGTACTACAACACAGGGACCGGCTTCGATCACGGTAACCGGCACGGCCGTTCCGTTTTCATCATACACGGAGGTCATTCCGAGTTTTTTTCCAATCAAACCTTTCACGGCGCCCCTCCTTCCTAAATCTTAATCGTGATGTCCACCCCGGCCGGCAGATTGAGCTTTTTGAGCTCGTCCACCGTCTTGATGGTCGGGTCAATAATATCCAGCAGGCGTTTGTGCGTGCGGATTTCAAACTGTTCCATCGACTTTTTGTTCACGTGCGGGCTGCGGTTCACCGTGAAACGCTCGATGCGCGTCGGCAGCGGAATAGGTCCCGCAACGCGGGCACCGGTACGGCGTGCCGTCTCGACAATTTCCGTGGCCGAGATATCGAGGACACGATGGTCGAACGATTTCAGCCGAATTCTAATACGTTGATTCGTCATTTTTTCTCTCTGTTAGCGGTTGAGGATAGAATCCGTCATCGATGCGGGAACCGGGTCAAACGCTTGCGGTTCCATCGTATAACTCGCCCTACCCTTTGTCAGGGAACGCAACGAAGTTGAGTACCCGAAAACCTCGGCAAGCGGAACGTCCGCCTGCACGACCTGCAGATCATTTTCAGCCGAAATATTGCGGACACTGCCGCGGCGGCTGTTGAGGTCACCAAGGACATCGCCCAGGTATTCCTCAGGAGTTTCAATTTCGAGCTTCATCACCGGCTCCAGCAAAATGGGAACAGCGGCGGTAACGGCCGCTCGCAGCGCCATTACTGCAGCGGAGCGGAACGCCATTTCCGAAGTGTCGGTGGGATGCGTTTTGCCACCGATCACTCGAACGGCCACATCGATGATGGCAAAGTTGCCGAGCACGCCGGTCAACAGGGCATCATGAATGGCTTCTTCAATTGCTTTGCGGTATTCCGTGGGAATCACGCTTGCAGGCACATCAAACTCAAGGGTATTGCCCGCCCCCGAAGCCATCGGAGAAATTTCCAGCGTAATACCGGCAAAATGATTATCGTTGCCGATCTGCCGTTCAAAGACATATCCGGCGGAACCTTTCTTAGCAACGCTTTCGCGGTAAGCCACCATCGGCTTGCCCGCGTTGGCCTGCACCTTATATTCGCGCAGAATACGATCGCGGATAATTTCGAGATGCAATTCACCCATACCATGAATAATGGTCTGCCCCGTTTCATCGTTAATCGACGTATGGAACGTGGGATCTTCGTCGGCCAAATCTTTCAGAGAAGCGACCAGCGCCTCTTTATCTGCGGTGGTTTTCGGTTCAATGGCCATCGAAATAACGGGCTCGGGAAACTCAATGCTCTCCAGAAGAATTGGATCGTTTTCCGCGCAGAGGGTGTCGCCGGTCGTAAAGAATTTCTGACCGACCATCCCGCCGATTTCGCCGGCATAAAGCACGTCCACATCCTCGCGGTGGTTGGCGTGCAGACGCAGCAGACGGCCGATGCGTTCGCGCTTCTTCAAACGCGGATTATAAATGTTCTGCCCCTTCTTAAGCTGGCCGGAATAAATGCGTAAAAACGCGAGCTTGCCGACAAACTTATCGGTCACCATTTTAAAGACCAACCCCGTCAGCGGCTCATAATCGGAGGCTTCGCGATGAAGAATCTGTTCGCTCTTCGGTGAAACACCATGAACCGGGGGAACATCGATCGGGGAAGGCAGAAAAGCAACAACGGCATCCAGCAATGGCTGTACACCTTTGTTCTTAAGCGAAGAACCGCAGAGCACCGGAACGAGCTGATTCGAAATGGTTGCGCGTCGGAGCGCAGCTACCAGCTCATCTTCAGAAACATCCGTGTTTTCCATGTAGGCTTCGAGCAGTTTTTCGTCCACTTCGGCCACGGTTTCCACCAATTTAGCGCGGGCCTTTTCTGCGTGTGCAGCCAGCTCGGAAGGAATAGCAATATAGTCGATCTTCGAGCCGTAGTCAGTTTCGGAAAAACGAATGCCGCGCATTTTGATCAGATCAACCGCACCCTCGAAGGCATCCGAAGTGCCGATCGGAAGCTGAATGGCAACCGCCGGAGCGGAAAGCTTGCTGCGCATTTCCTTGAGTACCTTATCAAAGTCGGCACCGATGCGGTCCATCTTGTTTACGAAAGCCAGCCGGGGAACATTATACTTGCCCGCCTGGCGCCAAACGGTCTCGGACTGCGGCTGAACACCCCCTACCGCACAGAAAACGCCCACTGCGCCGTCTAAAACGCGCAATGAGCGTTCAACTTCCACGGTAAAATCTACGTGGCCGGGAGTGTCGATAATATTAATCTGATGATTCTGCCAAAAACAGGTCGTGGCGGCGCTGGTAATTGTAATGCCGCGCTCCTGCTCCTGAATCATCCAATCCATGGTGGCCGTACCATCGTGCACTTCGCCGATTTTGTGCACTTTACCGCTGTAAAAAAGAATGCGTTCGGTAGTCGTTGTTTTGCCCGCGTCAATATGAGCGACGATTCCGATATTGCGAACCGCAGACAAAGCATAAGCACGATCGTCGGCTTCCCGCTGGGAACCCGCCGCCTCGGCTGCTTTGTTTTTATCCTGACTCACAATATTCATTCTCTTCATTCAATAACCGGAAGGTTCCATGGTGTTGGAACCTTCCATCCATCGGCGATCCCCTCCCTG
>JAFGWS010000011.1 GCA_016937035.1 Pontiellaceae bacterium | reverse complement strand
GCCCGGCATGCAGCAGGACCGTTTTGGCTCGGTGATTATCACCAATATTGGTGCGCTCGGTCTTCAGAGCGCTTTCACACCTTTAACACCTGTAGCCAGAACCCCCTTCCTCGCAGCGGTCGGGAAACCGTTCGATGGCGTGGTCGCCATTGATGGCAAGGCATGCGTCCAACGCCGCGTCAAGATTGGCTTCACCTTTGACCATCGCCACATCGACGGCTACCACGGCGCTCGGCTACTACGGCATTTCACGAAGGTTTTCGAGGATCCTGAACGATATAAACACCTCTTCTTCCGCACTCCAGAACCGACAGTCTGATCCTTTTTGGCTGCACCGTCCTGAAAGTCACATTGCTCGACTGCGCCGCATTAAGCGCAGGCATTCGAGTAACCATTTTTGTCAGCGTCGGACTGCTTCTCCTGATCCTCTCCTTCGTCTATCAAAAGGTCTCCGAGCGGGTTCTTTAGAGGAACCAAAACCGGTGACTGCTGTTGGCGCAAAAAGGGGCAGATTTACGATTGGTATACGGATTGCAGTGATGTGGAAAACCATGTGAAGGTTGCCGACAAATTGAATAAATATGACTTAAACCTGAATATTCCGCTTTACGTCGAAAAAGATTTTGAAGATAACCTGTCGACGGTTGAAGAGGCCATGACCGATTTAAAACCGCATGGGAGGAAAGCCTGCAAGCGGAAGAGAGGTTCCAAACCGTTATGGAGAGGTTTGTGTGATAAAAATGGTTCTACCTCGCTCCGCTCGCTTACGACGCGATCAGTGATGAGGTGAAGCACCAATGAGCAGAGCGAATAAGCGCACGGGGAATCAATGAACAGTAACATGGACAACCAACAGCATCAGGAGGCCCGCCAGCGTGCGGTTGCCCTGGGCCGTTCACAGGACCCAGCGGCGCTTGCCGAACTGGTTCAATTGTTGAAGATGCCCTCCGCCGAGGTACGGCGGCTGGCCGCCTCCGCAATCGGAAAGCTGTCCGGCTTCGGTGCGGACGGAGCCCGGGCCGTGGAAGCACTCGCACCCGTTGCGCTGCACGATCCGCATCCGCAGACCCGGCAATATGCATTAAAGGCCCTCAAAACCTATGGTGCTTTTGCCGAGGCCTGGCTGGGTGAGCTCGACGACCTGGCCGCACGCCCCAACCACAAGGACTACATCCCCCTCGCCGCCGCCGCGGCGGCCCGAACCATTCGCGAAGCCGTTCAGCACCGCGAACAGCAAAAAGAGCGCGTCTGCCTGAAATGCGGAAAACACGTCGCCTACGACGAGTTTGAACGTTCCATGCGGCTGTTTCAGCGCATCTACTGCGATAAATGCTTCGATGAAACCTGCGTCAAACGGCGCAACTGGGAAACCGGCGTGGAGGACAGAAAAACCATCCGGACGGTCGACGGCACTCTGGTTCAGTCGGACGGCGAAAAAAAGATTGCCGACTGGCTGGCGCATGCCGGGATCGACTATCGCTATGATGGACGCCTGCGCATTCTGGAGGGATTTCAGATCCGCCCCGACTTTTATCTCCCCCAGTTCGATGTCCATATTGAATACTGGGGACTCGATACGCCGCGCTACAAAGCGGGCATGTATCTTAAGCAGGACCTCTATCAGAAAACCGGAAAAAAACTGATTTCGCTCTATCCGGCCGACAAGCCCGTCCTCAACGAGGCGCTCGGCGAAAAACTCAAACAGTTCGGGTGGCGTCCCGCCCGACAGGAATGTTGAATATGACTCCATCCGAACTACAAACGCAATGCAGGGGATGCCCCCGCATCGGGCGGGTTTGGATCACGCAGCGACACTTAAAATTAGAACCATCCCGTACTAGCTATTGATTTACAATGCGATACAATGGTTACGCATTTCAGAAATCTATATACGGAGGGGGTTGAGATGAAGGGATTATCGACAAGGTTTTTGGCACTGATCGGGTTGGCTTTTTCTGTTTCGACAGGACAAGGGGTTTATGCAGTGGAGGCCGATTCGGCCACGATCAAAGAGCTGCTCTCAAAAATGACGCTGGAGGAAAAAGCGACGCTGGTCGTTGGCGCGCGCTCCGGAGGAGACGTTGATCCATCCAGCACAATTGCGGCCGTCGGCAAGATTGGCGCTGCGGGTACGACCGCGGAAATTGCGCGGTTGGGCATTCCGCCGATGGTGCTGGCGGACGGACCGGCGGGCCTGCGCATTAATCCGACGCGACCGGATGATGAAAACACCTATTACTGCACAGCGTTCCCGATTGCCACGCTGATGGCATCGACTTGGGATACCGAGTTGATCAACAAAGTCGGTCAGGCGTGGGGCGACGAGCTGTTGGAATACGGCACGGACATTCTTCTGGCTCCGGCGCTGAATCTTCACCGGAATCCGCTTTGCGGTCGGAACTTTGAATATTATTCCGAAGATCCGCTGGTGTCGGGAAAAATTACGGCCGCACTCGTCAAGGGCATCGAGTCCAAGGGCGTCGGCACGTCGATCAAACATTTTGTTGCCAACAATGAGGAATCCAACCGGACGAGTATCAACACGATTGCCAGCGAGCGCGCACTGCGCGAGCTC
>JAFGWS010000080.1 GCA_016937035.1 Pontiellaceae bacterium | reverse complement strand
GATCCGTATATTCCGGGCTTCTTTTTGAGGGCGATTAGCTCAGTTGGTTAGAGCACTACCTTGACATGGTAGGGGTCGGAGGTTCGAGTCCTCTATCGCCCACCATCTTCCTCTACACTTTTTGGATGGCTTGGCACTCCGGTGAATATGTCCGCAAAAAGAATGGTTACTTCCTTCGAGAATATGTTTCTATTCGTCAGCAGATAAGGACGATTAATCGTCCTCTGCGGCGCGATAATATAAATTTTTCCGCTTTTTCCCCATGGAGAAAGGAAGGTAAAATGAAACAAACAGCACTGATTCTATTTCTTGCAAGCCTACTTTCCGGATGTGTAAGCACCTACGAAAAGATGCAATTGGCCATCGGGAAAGATACGGGCTATCTTGTCAGAACGCTGGGTTTTCCTGATCGAAAAGAAGAATTTGAGGACAAGACCGTCTGGGTCTACGAAGAAGTAACTACATCGCAATTTCCCGACAGAACGGTCAAGACCGTCGTCTCAAAGAATGAAAAAGGATACCCCACGAGAACGGAGTCGGTGACCTACAAAGGGAGCGCATACACCCGCCTGCGTTACCAGCACTATTATGTTGATTCCGAGAATATCATCGTGGATGTCGATTATGGGTCACGTACGATTCAATCGTCGTACTGATCATCCAGCATAATGGGACTCGAAAAGCCTGGTATTCACACCATGCGGGTTCCGAGCGGATCTCCTCGAACAGGAGAAACGTGGTAGCCGTATTTTGCGCAGATTTCGGATGGCTTTTCGTCAGCCAATACCAACACCACACCGCCGTTTTCCCCGGAGACAGCTCCGGCGCCGCAGATTTTGGCTGCCCCGCCCCACGCTTCTATTTCGCGAATAAACTGCTGAACAGCGGGAGGAACGACACCAATGGCGATGAGTAAACGGTTATTTTCGCGGACCAGAGAACGCACCTGATGCACATCATTGCGTTGAATCGCTTCTTCAAACGCGTTGGTTACTGCCTCAAACTCGCTCCAAATTTCGCTGTTGCGGAATCCACGCTCTACGGCCATCACACATTCGCCGGTGGTTGTTTGAGGAATACCGGTATGCACCAAAAACATTTTCATGCGCGGTAGCGCCATGGAGCGCGCTGAACCCTGCTCAAAACGGGCGCATCCGCCGTGGAGTGAAATATAGGAATCGACTCCGCTCGGGTTTCCATGTTGCAGCTTTTCAGCTTCCAGACTGAATTCATAATACCACTCCGGCTTAAAGTCGATGCGCAGATAATGCCCCATCGCCCGAAGCTCGCTGAGTACAGTAGCCGCCGAAGAGCCAAGGCCGCAGCCCATCGGAATGCTGGATCGAAGTTTAAGGACCAGCCCGGAATCGAGTTTGCGGTGAAGGCCGTCGAGCGTATTGATGAAAGCGAAGCGGAACAGATCCGCCGGTGCGGCAAGGACATAGCTAATCCCGATTTCGCCTCGTTGAAATTCGTGATATTTCTTCTCCACGCGGCGTTTGAGATCGCGCAGCGCCATCAGCGTGAACGATTCTCCCCCTGTGCTCCCAGGCAAATCAAAGCAGATTTGATCGGAAGCATGAGGAGCGAGTTCAAACACCGCACTGCGGTCGATCGCCATCGCGATGGCCGGCTTCCCGTACACCACCGAATGCTCCCCGCTGAGAATTAACTTTCCGGGCGCTATTGCTTTCATCGTCTACTCCATCAACGACTCATACTCACGTTTGTGCTGACTGATCCCCGAAAACCGAAAAGGTCCGGTTCGGTATTGCGGAAAAACATACTCCCCACCATCCGTCGGCACCGCATAATTAAAGATGTCTTCGTATTGTTGATAAGTTAATTCCGTCCGATTATCCAGCATATTCTGATGTTCATCGGCATAAAGAAATTCACGGTATCCCGGCTGCACCACACCACTGAAAAATTCACCAACGCACCCCGAACCGTAGCTGTAAAAACCAATACGGTTCCCGGAAAGATCCGCAGTCGTTGTGTCCAGCAGCGAGGCCAGCCCCACATACATGGACCCGGCGTAGCAGTTTCCGGTGATGCGGCTGTAACGCAGCGAATCCTCCAGCAAATAGTACATCTGCTCTGGATCAAGGGGAACCTTCAGCTTTCGGCATAGCTTCTGATGCGCTTTCTCGGCCATTTTTGTAAAGGGAATGTGATAGCAGAACCGATCAAAATCGCTGAGCGTCCGCCCGGTCAGATCGGCGTACTGCGCCCACGATTCCAAAAGCGCGTGAATATAGACCATGGTGGAATATTTTCCATCGACCAGCGCTTCGGAGCGATAATTTGGGCGCCAGAAATCCATTACATCTTCGGTATAGCAGCCGCTCTCCGGCTCGATGACGACCAGTTGCGGATTTTCTGCAATCAACATGGCCACGGCCCCGCAGCCCTGAGTGGCCTCACCGGGACTTCCCAGTTCATAACGGGCCACATCGGAAGCAATCACTAAGGCCTTTTTACCGGGATTACGCGCAATAAATCCGATCGCCATCTGAAGTGCTGCCGTTCCGCTGTAACACGCCTGCTTCAGTTCAACCACTCGACAGCGCGGCTGCATTTCCAACAACCCGTGTACATACACTCCCGCCGCCTTCGACTGATCAATCCCGCTCTCGGTAGCAAAAAGAAGAAGCTCCACATCGTTCAGCAGACCGTCTCGCATCATCGGCCAAGCCGCGCTGGCACCGAGCGTAACCACATCTTCATCCGGCGGAGGAATCCCCATCTTCTCCTGTCCGATCCCCTTGTAGAACTTATCGACATCGACGGAACGTGCCTCCGCCAACATTTTCAGATCCACATAATAATGCGAGGTATAGAAAGCGATTCGATCAATTCCAATGTTCATCAAGAATAAGCTCCTCGTTCCCTAACAAATCTTTCGTCGATCCAGCCCCCAACAAAAACATGGCCGTAATAAACTCGCGCCGCAACCGCTGAATCACCACACGCACCGCGTCGACCGACTCGCACGCCGGCCGCAGAAAAGGCCGCGCGATACCGCACAGTGTTGCCCCGAGCGCCATGCTCTTCACCATATCAATCCCGTTTCGGATTCCGCCGGAAGCCAACAATGTCAGCTCCGGACGGAACTTCTTCAGCTTTCGCAGTGCCAGCGGGGTCGGAAGGCCCCAATCCGCAAACAGTTCGCCCAGCTCTGGTTCCGTGCTCCGACGGCTTTCCACCATGCTCCACGAAGTGCCGCCGCTTCCGGCAACGTCGATATACTTGACCCCCGCCGCACGAAGAAGTTCAACATCCGCCGACGAAAGTCCCGCACCGACCTCTTTCACGATCACCGGCTTACTGAGCCGCCTCACCATCTCGCCGATTCGCTCATGCAACCCGCCGAAATTGGTATCGCCCTCCAGCTGAATTGCTTCCTGAAGCGGATTCAGGTGGAGAAACAAGCCGTCCGCATCCAGCACGCTTAGCGAAGTTTCGCAATGCTGAAGGTCCATTCCTACATTCAACTGGACTGCGCCGAGATTACCCAAAAGCACCGTTGACGGGGCATAGCGCCGCAGTGCAAAACTTTCCTGCGCGGCGGGCTCCAAAAACAAAACGCGCTGCGACCCCACCGCCAGCGCCACGCCCTCCGCCTCGGCGGCAACGGCCAGATTCCGGTTAATCTTTATCAGCTCTTCATCGGCGCCGCCGGTCATTGACGAAATCAGCAGAGGGAAGGATAACCGCTTACCGAGAAAGTTGATCGACGAATCCACCGAGGCAAGATCCAGCTCCGGCAATGCTCGATGAGTTAAATGAATCCGATCAAAATAAGACTTCCGCCGATCAATTCCCTGATCGGCGAAAGCAATTTGAACGTGATCCGTTTTGCGTTGGTTAATCGATTCCATAATAAAAGAAAAAGCCCCGTTCAAACGGGGCTGAATAAGGAGCGGAGCTTATTCTACGCCCTGCTCCTCCTCCGGAAGTTTTCGATATAGAGTGGCCAGACTAATGTCGAGTTCCTTCGCGGCAGCCGCTTTATCGCCGCCCATCGCCTCAATCACCGTTTTGAGATATTCTTTCTCCTTCGCCCTTAAAAAGGCCTTCAGTGACTTTCCTTTCCCAAACTCGTCTTGACCTCCTGTAGGTCCTGATATAGATCCGGGATCTTCCTCTTCATAGGAAATGATCAATTTTGCCGGCAAGGTGTCTTTCGTAATCTGATTGTCTTTTTGGAAAGTGAGACAGTGCTGAATCACGTTCTGCAGCTCGCGCACATTACCCGGCCACGAATAATGCTGAAAAATCGCGCGCACTGTTTCATCAATCTCTGGAACATCCCCCCCAACCTCAGACTCTTTTTCAATAAAATGCCGCGCGAGCGGAAGCACATCCTCCATACGTTGTTTCAGCGGCGGGATATCAATGGAAATCACACTCAGTCGATAAAACAAGTCCTCCCGGAATGTACCGTCCTTAACCATCACCTCCAAGCTTCGGTTCGAGGCCGCAAGGATGCGGACATCCACATCAAACTCCTCTGTTCCGCCGACCTTACGAATACGCTTGTTCTGAATAGCACGCAGCAACTTGGACTGTAGCGGGAGCGGGATCGAGTTCACTTCGTCGAGAAAAATCGTACCGCCTTTGGCCGCCTCAAATAACCCTTCTTTGCTGGCAGTTGCCCCCGTGAATGCCCCTTTGACGTGGCCGAAGAGCTCGGATTCGATCAATGTTTCCGGAAGCGCCGCACAGTTGACCGGAATAAAGGGGCCGGAAGATCGTGCACTGAAACTGTGAATCGCCTCCGCCACCAGCTCTTTCCCGGTTCCGCTTTCGCCGGTAATCATGATGGTGGTTTTCGTCGGGGCAACGCGTTTAATCATTTCGCAGACATTCACCATCTGATCGCTGACCGCGACAATGTTGCCGAAAAACTTTTTAGGCTCATTCCCCAGCATGCCATGCGCATGATCAGACAAAGCCCTCTGATATTCCAACGCTCGTCCAACCGTCTCAAGCAGCTCATCAATTTTAAACGGTTTAGGAATATAATCAAAAGCGCCCTCTTTCATGGCTTCAACCGCCGTCGCAACGGTTGCGTAGGCTGTCAGCATAATCACCGCAATATGCGGACGCATCTGATTGGTTCTTTTCAACAGCTGCATTCCGTCGATCGGTTCCATTTTGATATCGGAGATCAGCAGATCAAACTGCTCCGTTTGCAGTAAATGTTCGGCAGCACTTCCGTTTTCAGCCAGCTGAACCTCGTAGCCCTTTGACGTCAGAATCTTATTCAGCAAACTAAGTATAGTCGGATCGTCGTCCGCCATTAAAATTTTAGCCATCGTACAACCCCTCTCTCAATTATCGGTCTCTTCATTAACCGGGATTCCCGCTCAGGATCAGGTTTATCCGACAAACCATCCAATCGAACTGACCTGAATTGAAATCAGATCGTTTTAGATCGAATAGGCGTCAGGCGCAAGATCGGAATTTCGCAAATATGAAAAAATCGAATAAACGAAACTCACATGACCAATTCGCTCATTTTGAAGATCGGAAGGAACATCGCGATAACAATCGTTCCGATAACCACACCAATGAAGACCATGAGCAACGGCTCGATCATCGAAGTGAGTCCGGCAAGTGAGGTTTCAACTTCATTGTCGTAAAAGGAAGAAACTTTATCCATCATCTCTTCAACCTGTCCGGTTTTTTCTCCCGCAGACAGCATGTGAACCAGCATACGCGGATAAAAGGGATTGAGTTCCAGCACTGAAGAAAGCGGCTGACCTTCCTGAATCGTCTTTCGCGCTGCGATCAGCGAATCGCCGATTACTCGATTCCCGGTGGCCAAACCGACAATCTCCAGCGATTCCATAATCTGCACACCACTATGCAGCAACTGAGAAAACGTGGAGGCAAAGCGGCTCACGGCAATTTTGGTGGCGAGCTTCCCCAAAACAGGAAAGCGCAAAATAAATAAGTGGATATTATACTGTCCCCGGTCCGTTTTTTTGTAAGAACGAAACCCAAAACCCAATGCAAAGCCTCCCAGAAGCACCATCCACCAAAACTTTTTCAGCAAATTACTGAAATCCAGCAATCCCTGTGTCATAGGGGGAAGCTGACCTCCAAAATCTCCAAACATATTCGCAAAAATAGGAACCACAAACACGATCAACAGCGTCGCCAGCGATATGGCCACACACATCACGATGCTCGGATACATCATGGCGGACTTGACTTTAGCCCGCAGCCGATTGCTCGCTTCCAGAAAGCTCGCCACACGCCCACACGTTTCCGGCAAAATACCCCCCACCTCTCCGGCGCGCATCATACTGATGTAAAGTTCATTAAAAATGCTCGGATAATAGGCTAATGCCTCGGAATACATCGTTCCGCCCTCAACCCGTGCCCGCACCCCGGCAATAACCGGCTTGAAATTTTTGTTCGAAGTCTGATCTTCCATAGCAGCCAGCGACTGCACCAACGGCATGCCTGCACCCAACATAGCCGAAATCTGACGGGTGAAAATCGAAAGCTCCTTCAGCCTGATCTTTCGGGCACCTTTAACAATAGGACGCCCTCCCTTAACTGCGTTTTTTTTCGCCATGATGAATATCCTCTCCCGCGCTCACTGATCACTCGTAACCCGTAAAATTTCTTCGATAGATGTCATTCCGTCACGTAAACGGTCAATTCCGACCTCCCGCAACGTTTTCATTCCATTTCCGATGGCAACTTTGGCAATTGCATCTGCTTCGGGACTCTGAAGGATGGTCTTACGAATCACCTCATCGACCAACAAAATTTCCATTAATGCTCCTCGGCCCTTATACCCCAAGCCGTTACACTTTGGGCAACCCGCTTTTGCATATAACTGTCCCCCCTCCAGCCGCGCCGGGTCAATTCGGTTCTTCTTTAAAATCTCCACCGGCAAGTCGATCTCTCTCTTACACACCGGACAAAGCTTGCGGTAAAGGCGTTGAGCCTGTGTCAACAAAACCGAAGAAGCCAACATAAAGGGCTCAATGCCCATATCCGTCAAACGCGCAATTGCACCTGCAGCATCATTGGTGTGGAGCGTACTGAGAACCATATGACCCGTCAACGCGGCCTCCACCGCAATGGTGGCCGTTTCTGCATCACGAATTTCCCCCACCATAACCACATCCGGGTCCTGACGCAGAATGGAACGCAGAGCGGCTGCAAACGTCAGTCCAACGCGGGGATTAATCTGAACCTGATTGATACCATGGAGCTGATATTCAACCGGATTCTCCGTCGTAATAATGTTGGTTTGGGTCTTATTGAGTTCCTGAAGCGCAGAATAGAGCGTTGTAGTCTTGCCGCTGCCGGTCGGTCCTGTGACCAGAATCATTCCGTAAGGCTGCGCCAGCGCATACGAAAAATTGTCATACGAAAGCTGATCCAACCCCAAAGCCTCTAAACTCGGAGCCAAAGCAGTTTTGTCCAGAATACGCATCACCACTTTTTCCCCGTGAACGGTCGGGAGAATACTGACGCGTACATCGACCTCTTTACCTAATGCCTTAATTTTGAAGCGGCCGTCCTGAGGAACCCGGCGCTCGGCAATATCCAGCTGCGCCATAATTTTCAGGCGGGAAATAATTGCATTCTGCAGATTTTTCGGAGGACTCGGGGACTCGTAGAGAACACCATCAATACGATTACGCAGACGCACCATTTTTTCCATCGGCTCAATATGAATATCCGATGCATGTTTTCGCAGAGCCTCAACCAGAATTGAATTGGTTATGCGGATAACCGGAGCTTCTCCGGCATTCTCAACATCCTCATCCAAATTTGTGCTGTCCAGCAGGTTCTGTTCAACCTCAACATCGCCTTCATCGGCCATATCCTTCAGAATATCTTCAAGCGCCCGCCCTGACGGGGCTTTGAGCGACTCCGTTAACGTCACAATTTCACGTTCCAGCGCCACGAGGGGAACCAGTTCCAGCTTTGTCGTTGAAGCTATCGTTTCCCGTCCGACAATATCGAAAGGGTCAGCCATCGCGACCGTAAGCTGTCCGCCCATTCGACAAACCGGAATCACCTTGAGCTCCACCCACTTTTCATTGGGCATCAACTCAATTAACGAAGAGTCCGGTGTAAAGGTCGCCAGGGATATGGGGCGGACGTCAAGATAAGACGCGGTTGCCAGCACCAGATCCACATCTGAAACAACGCCCTGTTCCAGCAGATATTTTTCCACAGGCACTTGCTTGGCTTCCGCTCCCTGCTGAGCCGAAGCAAAAACACCGGACTCAATGGGACGAACCTGCAGAAGACAGTCCAGTAAACTTTTAGGTTGCTCTATCATTTCGTCCATTCATTAACCATTTTCATCTGACTCATTCAAGCATAACACGCGCCTTCCTTTATATATTTGCCCTGCAGAAAGAGGGGTGCTCCCTTCACCCATTCAACCTCCGCAGACTTCTTTTTCCTCATCGGCTCAACACAATGCTACGTTTTTTGTCGAATAACGTGGAAATCAGCTCAGAAGAAATATATCAATTACCGTTAAAAGCGTTATTGAGATTCCCGCAGAAGTGTACTTCCGGGATAAACAAACGGAGGGCAAAAATGAAAAATATAGCCAAATCACTGTTAGTTACCGTATTCACCGCAGGCCTTCTTTCTGCGACCAATGCTGCGGACGTCAAAGAAAAAGGACCCGATGGCAAACGTGCTGTTCAAGCCTTGCTGGAAGAACTCGGCGGCGATCATTGGCCGGAAGGTGCTACAAAGGTGTCGGAGGTTGGTGCTATTGAAACGGAAAGCACCTTTTTCCATGTCTACAAATTATATGATAAAGAAAACCAAACCTGGCGGACATTGTTTTTCGACAACGAAGGCGAGTACCTCGGATACTACGAACTCATTTGTGAACCAAGAGATGTAGAAGAAGGTGCACTGTTTTTCAAATTGGAAGACGAGGAGGATATGGACGAAGAGGATGCCGACAAGGTTCCGATTACCGACAAAGGCCCTCCGGGCAGTATTATGCTGGGTTCTCAGGGGGCGCAGTTTGTTAAAGCCCCAAAGAAGAAAAAAGATACAGAGGACATAGTTGAAACGGTGGTTGATCCGGGTGAAATAAGTGACGTAGAAAATATTGAGAGATTGTCTGCCATTGATGATACCCCACCGGAGTTTGTCGAGGAAACGAAAGTAGCTGAGTATCGGGACTGGACTATTTCTTACACCTACAAAAACGAAACAACTCGCAAAAATGAAACAAAACTCGTCTCTGTGAATGCAAAATTTGTTGAGCTGGACAGCCGAACGAGGAGCGTCGTCATTATGAGTGCAAAAACCGGAGAAACCGCCCCTATCCCAGCTGCCTCGCTCTCGCAGGCCGATAAGGAATATTTGACTGAATTCCTTAAAAAATAGATTCTCCAAATGACCAACTCCGGCCGTCTTTCAGGACGGCCTCGTCGTGGTCGTGCCTTAGATCATCCTCACGACACCCATCTTAAGCTTGTCCGCGATCGGGAAGGCCGAGCCGGCCGTTCCGCCCGTTGCGACGCACCATTCGTGGAATGCCGAGCACTTTTTCGAGAGGCGGAAACGTTTTTACGCATTATTCCATCAACGGCTGGGGAAAAAACCTGTACTACCCACCGACCTTAGAGGAGGATTTGCACCATGAAGATTTGGATCGTATGTTTTCTACTGATGGGTGTTTTGTTCGCTCAGGCAGAGGATTGGCCGGCATGGCGCGGACCCAGCGCGAACGGCACCTCCGCTGAAACCGGATGGAACACGGAAAAGGCTAGCGTGAAGTGGACGAAGGAGGTTGGAGTCGGCTATTCCTCCGTCACCGTAAAGGATGAAAAGCTCTTCACGGCAGGCTTTGCCGACGGGAACGATACGGTGTTTTGCCTCGATGCCTCCAGTGGCGACGAGGTCTGGAAATACAGTTATCACACCTCCTCGGGATCGTACAAGGGGCCGCGTGCAACGCCCGTGATCGATGGCGAAAACCTCTGCATGGTCAGTCGCGACGGCGTGGTCTATTGCCTGACCGTCTCCGATGGCAAGCTGATTTGGAAAAC
Source organism: Pontiellaceae bacterium (assembly GCA_016937035.1). Next base: position 21,883 of record JAFGWS010000080.1, on the reverse strand, counting down.
CGACGTCCTTAAGGTGACCGGTGCCAAGAACAGCACGTGGGGCATCGCCACCTCAGCGGTCATCCACGGCGATCTCGTCCTGCTCAACATCGGAAACACGGGAACGGCGTTGGACAAGACAACCGGAAAGGTGGTTTGGAGCAGCAAGGGGGAACAGGGCTATGCATCCCCGGTGGTCTTTGAATTCAAGGGCAAAACCTGCCTGTTCCTCTTTGCCGAGAAATCGCTGGAAATGGTCGAGGCGAAAACCGGCAAATCGATCTCGAGCTACAAGTGGAAAACCAAGTATGGCGTCAACGGCGGCGACCCGCTCCTGGTTCCCGGCAACAAGGTCTTCATCTCGACCGGCTACAAGAAAGGATGCGCGCTGCTCGACTATTCATCGGGCAAGCTGGAAAAGGTATGGGAAAACAACCTGATCCAGAGCCACTTCGGCAGTTGCGTCCTGTTTGGTCGCGACATCTACGGAATCGACGGACAGACCAAGTCCAAGGGATTCCTCCGGTGCATTTCCGTCGAGGATGGTTCCGAAAAGTGGAGTACCCAGATAGGATTCGGCTCCCTGATGGCCGCCGACGGAAAACTGATTGTGTTGGGAGAAAAGGGAATCCTCCATTTTGCCAAGGCGGTTCCGGATAAGTATGAAGAGATCGCCCGGTTCAACACCGGACTTAAGAAGCTGTGCTGGACCCAGCCGGTTCTCGCGAACGGAACCGTCTATTGCCGCAACGACAAAGGAAAGCTGGTGGCCGTTGATGTCAGCAAATAAAACCATCCTGATCTGCCGCTGTGCCGAGCGCAACCTGCTCGAACCCGCCGAACTGGAAAAACTGGCGGGCTTGGAGGAGGCGGTCGTGATTCCCGATCTCTGCCGGGCGGCGCAGGAGCGGGATCCGTTTCTCGCGGAAATCGTGCAATCGGACCATGCTGAGATCCACGCCTGCCATGCGCGGGCGGTACGTTCGCTCTTCGCCTTTTCGGGAAATCCCCTGCCCGCTTCCGCGTCGGTGCATAACCACCGTCGCAAGGGAAGCGCATCTCCACCGGAATCCGAACCCGGGGACAAACCGCCGGCCTGGTATCCATTGATCGACTACGACCGGTGCAGCCGGTGCGGCCAATGCTTCGAGTTTTGTCTATTCGGCGTTTATGGAAAGGACCCGGATGGCCGCATCCGCGTGGTCAACCCGGAAAGCTGCAAGAACAATTGCCCCGCCTGCGCCCGAATCTGCCCTGAAGCCGCTATCATCTTTCCCAAGTCCGCCGAAACCCCCATCAACGGCACCGAGATCGACGACGAGGCAGCGGTGCGGGCCAACATCAAGGTCAACGTGGACGAGATACTCGGGGATGACGTCTATGCAGCGTTGAGGGCCCGCAAGGAAAAGCGCCAGTCGCTGCTCAACCGCAAGAAGATCGACCGCGCCTTGGAAGAGCGGCGCAAGTGTTCGGGGGATCGTCCATGAGCCTGACGTTGGCCAAGCGATTGCTCGCCGAGCCCGATATGCGCCTCCTCTGGAAGTTTGCCTACAACTTTGGCTACAAGGGCATGCGGGCGGTCGGGCGTTTTGAAAAGCGGATGAAGCGCGGCGAATATTTTCCGGCCTTTCTCTTCATCTCCGTCACCAACGCCTGCAACCTTTCCTGCCAGGGATGCTGGGTATCGCAATCCAACCCGCCGAAGCAAATCGCACCACAGACCCTCGACAACCTCATCCGGGAGTGCAAGGCGCAGGGCTCCTATTTCTTCGGCATCCTCGGCGGAGAGCCGCTTTTGCACGATGGACTCTTCGAGGTTTTCGAGAAGCATCCCGACTGCTATTTCCTCCTCTTCACCAACGGCACGCTCATTACCGGCGACATCGCGAAAACGATGCGGCGGCTCGGCAACATCAGCCCGCTGATCAGTATCGAGGGATTGGAGTCGGTCAGCGATGTGCGCCGGGGCGGCACGAACGTCTATGGCCAAACGATGGAAGGCCTCGCCCATTGCCGCGAAAACCGGCTCGTCACCGGTGTGGCGACCAGCGTCTGCAAATCGAACATCGACGACCTGGCAACGAAAGCCTTCGTGGAGCGCGTGGCGGCGGCGGGCGCACACTATCTATGGTACTACATCTACCGCCCCGTCGGACCGCATCCGACGCCGGAGCTGGCGCTCGACGCCAAACAGATCGTGGACTTGCGGCGGTTTATCGTCGAGGTGCGCCAGTCCGCCCCGCTCATCGTGGTCGATGCCTATTGGGACGCCGAGGGCAACGCGCTGTGTCCCGCCGCGGTCGGCATGGCCAACCATATCAGCCCCGAGGGATGGATTGAGCCGTGCCCGCCGCTCCAGTTTGCAAAGGAAAACATTGGCGATGGAACGGGGCTGTTCGACATCTTCAACCAATCCGCCTTCCTCGCCCGCTTTCGGAAGATGAGTAGCGATACGACGCGCGGCTGCATCATCATGGAGCACCCGGACAAGCTGGCAGACTTCATCAGGGCGGAGGATGCGGTCGACAGCTCAGGACGGGGGACCCTGCTGAAGGAATTGGGCGGCATGTGCCCCTGCGGCAGCCACCATCAGCCCGGCGAAGAGATTCCCGAACGTAGCTGGGCCTACCGGTTCGCCAAGAAAAACTGGTTTTTTGGATTTGGAGCCTACGGATGATGAAAACATCGACAACCAGCCAAGGCATTCCGCAAACCCTCGCCGAGCGGGAATCTCTTCGTAGCGCGATTGCCGATTATGCGTCGCAGCATCGGCTTGTTCCGCCGTTGTCCATGGAGGAGCTGAGGGATCACGCCACACACCTGGCACCCGACCAAGGGCTGATCGACTATGCCATGGTGCTGCTCAACAACGTGGTCTGGAAGGAGACCGTCGCATCGATCCCCTACGAACGCCGGCTGCTGCTGCTCCCCCAATGCCTCCGGGATTCCCGGAACTGCCCCGCCACGATCGACGAGTTCGGCCTGCTGTGCGAGGAGTGCGGGCGCTGCGCCATTGGAGAACTTCAGGCCATGGCCGAGGAGCTGGGCTACGTGGTGCTTGTTGCGGAGGGCTCGACCGTGGTTTCGAAGCTGCTCGAAGGCGGCAAGGTGGACGCGGTCATCGGCGTGAGCTGCCTCCATGCCCTCGAAAAATCGTTTCCCCACATGGCCGACGGCGCCATCCCCGGACTGGCGATCCCGCTGAACGAGGGCGGATGCATCAATACGACGACCGATGTCGAACAGGTGCGGCAGGCCATTCGGCTGAAGTCGGATACGCCTTGGATCAACCAGGTCGACACAACGCGTATCCGGTCGATCGTGGAAGGCTGGTTCGACTCGATCGATCCCGCGTCGATGCCGACGCGCACCGAGCAAATTGCCTACGAGTGGCTCTGCAAGGACGGCAAGCGATGGAGGCCCTTTCTACTGGCTTGCACCTACGATGCGCTGTGCGGAGCCCGTTCGGCGTTTCCCGAGGAGGTCCGCCGTCTGGCTTTGGCGGTGGAGTGCTTCCACAAAGCGTCGCTCGTCCACGACGACATCGAGGACGACGACGATCTCCGTTACGATGCCCCCACGCTGCACCGTGAATATGGTGTCCCGGTCGCCCTGAACGTCGGCGATCTTCTGGTGGGTGAAGGATATCGCTGGATCGCGGAAACGGAAAACCATACGGCGAAGCTGGTGCGGATTGCGGTCGAAAACCACCGCGCCCTTTGCCTGGGCCAAGGCGAGGAGCTGATCGGACTGGATGCCGGCCTCCCGTTTTCCACCGCCCAGATCATTGAAATCTTCCGAGGAAAGACGGCGCCCGCGTTTGGCGCCTCGCTCCAGCTCGGGGCGGTAGCGGCCGGAGGCGACGAATCGCTTGTGCAGGCCCTCGGGCGGTTCAGCGAGTCGCTGGGCATCGCCTACCAGATTCACGACGATCTGGAGGAATACCGCTCCGGCGAGGATCACGACCTGCGCGCATCCATCCTGCTCGCGATCGCAAACGACCAGAAACCCCTAGAATGGATCTCTCCGGATACGCCCAACCTGCCGCATCTGTTCGATGAACTCATGGTGGTCGAAAAGGCGGCCCAACTGTTGGAACACTACAAGAACGAAGCCATCCGCTCGTTGAACCCGATCATGTCCGCCCCCCTCAAGGCATTTTTGCGGCGAACCACATCGAAAATGCTTGGGGGACGATAATGTCCGACACCATCGCCCATCAAATCCTTGCTTTCGCCGAGACGGCACGCGCCTATCTGGACGGGGCGTCGCGGCGCAAGGTGATCCGCTTCGTTCGTTCGCGCTGGAATACGGACGGCGGCGTGCGCGGCCGCGACGAGCGGAGCGACCTCTACTACACCGTTTTCGGTGCACTGTGTCTCAAGACTCTGGGCGGACGCATTCCGCTCCTGCGCGTGTGGCGATACCTTAAATCCTTTGGCGACGGCGCGGAGCTCGATCCCGTGCACATGTATAGCCTGATCCGGCTCCGCACGATGTTCCCGATTTCCCCCACGCTGCGCAACCAACTGACCGAACGCTTGCAGGACTATCCCGCGGAATCGCCATACGACATTTTTTTTAAGGTCATCTCGGCGGAACATTTGAACAGGGAGGATCGACCCACGGCACAGTTGCTGCTTTCGGCATCCCAGACAACCCCCAATCTCGCCGCCGCCGTCGTGGTGAACCAAAACAAGAACGAAGAGGCCAAGACCTTGCTGATGGAACGTTTCTGTCCGGAGAGCGGCGGCTTCAGCGTATCCCCGACATCCCGCAATGCGGATCTCCTGTCCACCGCGACAGCGTTGTTCGCCCTGACGGTCCTGAAGGCGGACATGGAACCCATCCGCGAAAAAACATTTGAATTCATCGAATCCATTTGGCGGGAAGACGGTGGCTTTTCCGGCTGTACGCAGGATGTTTTCGAGGATGTGGAATATACCTTCTACGCCCTGCTGGGCATTGGATGTCTGATGAAATGAACGATGCCCTGAAAAACTGCACGGCCCGCCTGCTTGCCGAACTGACGGAACGAGGGTGCTGGGAAGGACAGCTTTCCAGCTCCGCGCTGGCCACCGCCGTGGCTTCGTTCGCGCTGCAGCAGGGCGGACGGCTGGAGGCGGCCGAACGCGGCCGCGAATGGATCCGGAACAACCGCAATGCCGACGGCGGCTGGGGCGACAGCCCCGAAAGCCCGAGCAACTTTACCACAACCCTGCTCTGCCGCTGCGTTCTCGGCGAAGAGGTCGGCGATCCCTCGGCGGTACGCGAGTCGATTCTTCGCTTTTACGGCAGCGACCGCACCTTTTCGATTCCGATCCTCACGCTCTGCATGCTGGCCGGGAAGCTGGGCGACGACTGGTCGATCATTCCGCAACTGCCGTTTGAGCTGGCCGTATTCCCCCACCGCTTCTACCGCTCTCTTCGCCTTCCGGTGGTCAGCTACGCCTTGCCCGCCCTCATCGCCATGGGACTGGCGCGCCATGCAAACCGACCCCAGCACGCCGCGTTCTGGCGGAACGGAATGAAGAGTCGCGTCATGGATATTCTGCTGCGCATCCAGCCCGAAAGCGGGGGCTTCCTCGAAGCCGCCCCCTTGACCGGCTTCGTCGCCATGAGCCTGATCGGTGCCGGACTCCGCGACCATCCCGTAACGCAGTCGTGCCTGCGCTTCCTGGAAGAGACCGTGCGCGAGGATGGAAGCTGGCCGATCGACGTCAACTTATCCACTTGGCTGACCTCCCTGTCCGTACGTGCGCTTGGCAGCCATCTCCCGTCCGACCAAAGGGACCGCATCCGCGATTACCTGCTGGCAACCCAGCTCAAGGAGGAGCATCCCTTTACCCATGCCGCCCCAGGCGGCTGGGCCTGGACGGACCGCTCCGGAGGGGTTCCTGATGCCGACGATACCGCGGCGGCCCTGATCGCCCTGCACCACCTGATGCCGTCCGACGCATCGTCCGACGCCGCAAGCCGAACCGTCGCCGCCGCGCAAGCCGGCGTCGAGTGGCTGCTGGATCTCCAAAACCGGGACGGCGGAATTCCGACATTCTGCAAGGGTTGGGGTAAGCTTCCCTTCGACCGCAGCTGTCCCGACCTCACGGCGCACATGATCCGGGCATTCACCTGCTGGCGCGGCAAGCTGGGCGACGATTACGATGCGGCGATGGTCAACGTGATCCAGCTTGGATTGGATTATCTTGCCCGTACGCAGCAGGCCGACGGCGCTTGGATTCCGCTCTGGTTCGGCAACCAATCCCACCCGAAACAGCAAAACCCGGTGTATGGAACCGTGCGCGTGGTTGAAGCTCTTGAAAAACTTGATGAACGGAAATTCCCTAAAGCTGTCCGAGTATGCGCACGCGGAGTGTCGTGGCTGGAAAATATATCTCCGGATACGGCGTTGTATGGCATTGAAGAGATCGCCATGCGGGCCGGAATCACGGGGAATGAGGTCCATCATTTACTGGATTTAACCAAGAATGGGACTTCCTTTTCTGCTGGACCGATCGGGCTCTATTTTGCGAGTTTGTGGTACTCGGAGAGGCTCTATCCGCTGATATTTACCACCGAGGCATTAACACGATGTATCGAAAGAAGATGAACCGTGCCGGGGCAAGGTTTTGGCCAGGCAACCAACCAATGGAGTGCAGTATGAACAAGAGATGGATGGGCGCATTACTCGGATGTGCCGTTGTCGCAACGTCATTCGCGGAAGACTGGCCGCAGTTTTGCGGGCCGAACCGGAACAACATTTCCACCGAAACCGGATTGGCCTCTACGTGGCCCGAGGGCGGCCCGAAGGTGTTGTGGGAAAAAACGGTTTCCGATGGATATTCCTCCCCCGCGATCAAGGACGGAAAGGTCTACTTTGTCGACCGCCAGGATAACAAGAGCGTCCTGCTTTGCATGGATCTGGACGCTGGAACTGAATTATGGAAATGCGCGATTGAGGATCCCGGAACGATGTCGCACCAGCAATATGCCGGCACGCGCGGTACACCTTCCGTGACTGACGATGCCGTCTATTTCGTTACGGGTTGGGGCACGCTGGTGTGCATTGATCTTGAATCCAAATCGGTTCGCTGGAAGCACAACCTGCTGGAGGAATACGGCATGTCGCTCCATATGTGGGGCATGTCGCAATCGCCGCTCATCTACAAGGATCTCGTCATTGTCGTGCCGTCGGCGGAAAGCGCGGGCGTCGCGGCATACAACCGCAAGGATGGCGCGGTGGTCTGGAAATCCAAATCCATTGGCGGATATTCCTTTGCGTCGCCGGCACTCTACACCATTTGCGGCAAGGAGATGGTGGTCGCGGTTGGATCGCAGGCCGGAGGTGGAGGCGGAGGCAGAAGCCGTGGCCGCCCCGGTGCCGCGCCCCAGGCCGAAGGCACGACGGCTTCCAGCGGCGTATTCGGACTCTCCCCCGAGGATGGCTCGGTGCTGTGGAGCTACACCGGCTGGCAGTGCGGCAACGCCATCCCCTTCCCGATCGCGATCCCCGACGATCGCATTTTTATGACGGGCGGCTACAACGCCGGATCGGCCATGTTCCGTGTTGAAAAGAGCGATGAGGGCTACAAGACCACCGAACTGTTTAAAAACTCGACCATCGGACCGCAGCTCCACCAGCCCATCTATTTCGACGACCGGATTCTGGTCATTAACACCGACAACAGCCTCAACGATGGACTGGCCTGCTTCAAACTCGATGGCACGCTGGACTGGCGCACCAAGGATATTGCGGGCGGCCCTACCTTTGAGCGCGGCGGGTTTATCATCGCCGACGGCAAGATTATCCTGCTCGATGCGAAGACCGGCAAGCTGCATCTGGCGAAGGCCGATGTTTCCGGCTACCACGAGCTGGCCTCGGCCCCCATGGTGAAGAAGAACGACATGGCATGGGCGCCTTTGTCGTTGTCGAACGGAAAGCTGATCGTCCGCGACTGGACGACGCTGAAGTGTGTTGACCTCAAGTAGCCGCGCCGTCGGCTTTCATTTCTGGAGATCGTGATATCCCGACCGTACAGACTGATTATCGCGTTGCCTATCATGCTCGGATGCGGATATGCGGGTGCCCGCTTGCTCTTCAACTGGATGGCGGCGGGTTCTTCCATGCCCTTGGCCGCCGGCCTGCCGGGCATGGATGGCGGCCCATCACAGGAAGAGCGCGACAAGGCGCAGATCGTCGAAGTCGATTTGCAGGGGACGCTCGAAACCTTCGATGGCGTTCCCTCGGCGCTGCCCGGCCGCTGGCCGCGTTTTCGGGGTGACGACTTCGAAAACATCGTCAAGGCGGAGGTCGAACTGGCGGATGCATGGCCGGAAGGCGGTCCCAAGGTATTATGGTCCGTTGCGCTGGGCGAAGGCCATGCCGCACCCGCGATCCTTAACGGATGCGTCTACCTGCTCGACTACGACGAAGCAACCCGGTCCGACGCGCTGCGCTGCTTTTCGCTGGAGAACGGCGCGGAAATCTGGCGGCGCTCCTACCCGCTCCCCGCAAAGCGTAACCATGGCCTCTCCCGCACAATCCCGGCAGTGACCGAGGAATGGATTGTCACCATCGGCCCGCGCTGCCACGTTTCGTGCGTTGATACCCAAACCGGCGAATTCCGCTGGGGCATCGACCTGCAGAAGGAATACGGCACCACGGAGCCGCTCTGGTTTACCGGCCAATGCCCGCTGATCGACGACGGCCTGGCCATCATTGCGCCCGGCGGTCCGGACGTCCTCATGATGGCGGTCGATTGCGCCACCGGCGAAGTGGCGTGGACGGCCCCGAATCCGCGCCGCTGGAGTATGTCGCACTCGTCCATCATGCCGATGACGATCCACGGCGAAGAAATGTTTGTCTATGCGGCCGCTGGCGGAATCTGCGGTGTTTCGAAAAGCGGCGAGCTGCTTTGGGACATTCCCTGGTCCGGGACTACGATTGCGCCGTCGCCGGTGCTGCTGGATGGAAACCGGATTTTCCTGACGGCGGGCTACGGTGCGGGCAGCCTGCTCTTCCAAATCAATCAAACAGCAGATGGATTCGCTGCAACGGAAATTGCAAAAAACGGGCCGAAGGATTGGCTTTCGAGCGAGCAGCAGACGCCGATCTTTTTCGACGGGCTGCTCTACGGTATCATGCCGAAGGATGCGGGAAGCCTGAAGCAGCAGCTGGTGTGCTACGATCCGCAAAGCGGCGAACTGGTTTGGTCGAGCGGCAAGACCGCCCGTTTTGGACTCGGGCCCTACATTCTTGCGGATGGAAAGTTCTATATCCTTGACGACGACGGAACATTGACGATGCTCTCCTGCAGCCGGTATGGGTACGAGCAGCTTGCACAGGCGAAGGTTCTTGATGGACATGATGCATGGGGACCGATTGCCATTGCAGGACCCCGCATGCTGCTGCGTGATTCGACCCGGATGGTTTGTATCGACGTGGGGGTTGAGGAATGAATGCACAAGCGAAAAACTGGATCTGGTTCCTGGCAATCATGGCCATGGTTCTCGGGTTTGGCATCTATCTCGGAAAAAGCCGCAAGCGGGAGCCGGGCGATAGCCTGGGCTATTCGCTGGATGAATACAGGAACGTCGACGTGGCGCTGATCCATTACCGCGAAGCCGCGCCGGTCGTGCCGGAGCTGGAATCCCTTTCCGCCGTGGCGGTTGGCCCGGATGGAAAAACCTACGTGGCCGGGCTCAACACCATTCTCGTTTATCCCGATGAACGCCGGATTGAAACCAAGGGCACGCCGCTCTGCCTGGCCATCGATTCATCGGGGACGGTGTATGCGGGCCTGACCAACCGGATCGAACTGATTGCTCCGGACGGGACACGTTCGGAAATCGTAATCCCGTCGGACAAGGCCTGCCTGACATCGTTGGCCGTCGACGGCACCTTCATCTTTGCCGCCGACGCCGGAAGCCGTAAGATTTGGCGCTTCAGCCACGAGGGCGGCGAAGCGTTCGAGATTGGCCGGGAGGATGGCGGCGGCCAGCGCGGCTTCAATATCCCGAGCGCCCATTTCGACATCGCCCTCGCGGGCGACGGCTCGCTGTGGGCCGTGAATCCGGGTTACCACGCGCTGGAAAACCATAGTGCCGACGGGGCCTTCCTTTCGACGTGGGGAACAAGTTCCGTGGCCATCGAAGGCTTCGGCGGCTGCTGTAACCCGGTCGCGATCGCTCTCCTGCCGGACGGCGGCATTGTGACGGCGGAGAAGGGATTGCCTCGGGTCAAGATCCACAACCCGGATGGTTCGCTGCGCTGCGTCGTGGCGGCACCCACCGAATTCAGCGGGAAAGGGAGTGGACTCGATTTGGCCGTGGACGCGGCGGGACGCATCCTGGTCCTCGACCCAGAGAAGAAGCAGATCCGGATTTTCGAGGAGAAGCCATGAGGAAAATGAACCGCATCGAATTCCTGAAAGCGATGGGCCGCTGGGGCACCTTGGCGGCGTTGGCCGGTTTCGGCGCGACGCTTTTCTCGCGCGAAAAAAAGTCTGTCTGCAACGGCGTCTGCGGGAGCTGCTCCAAATTTGAACACGGCAAATGCAGGATTGGACTCAAATGAAGAAGGAAACTAAAATGGACAAGCGCACCTTTCTGCGCGGCGCGGCGGCTACGCTGGTCGGCGGCGTGGCGGCAGCCGCCGCAAAGAGCTTGTCGCCCCGGATGGTCTGGCAGATCGACCCCGAAAAGTGCACGCGCTGCGGACGCTGCGCCACTCACTGCGTGCTGGCCCCCTCGGCGGTAAAGTGCTTCCACTCCTACTCCATCTGCGGCTATTGCGATCTCTGCGGCGGCTATCTGCGTCCCGATGCGAAGGGCCGCGATACCGGCGCCGAAAACCAGCTATGCCCCACGGCGGCCATCAAGCGCACCTTCATCGAAAACCCATACTACCAATACAAGATCGACAAGAATCTTTGCATTGGATGCGGCGTATGCGTCGAAGGGTGCAGCGTGTTCGGCAACGGCTCGCTCTATCTTCAGGTCGATCACGGCATTTGCGTGAACTGCAACGAGTGCGCCATCGCCCGCGCCTGTCCATCCGACGCGTTCCGGCGCATTCCCGCGTCCGAGGCCTATCTGCTCAAATCCGATCAAGAGCGGAGGATTCGTTAATGACCGCTAAGACGCAAAGAAACAACGGTGGTTTACGAGGAGCGCTTCGCGTCTTTGCGTCTTTGCGGTCATTTGTACTGTTGTTATTTTTTGTTTCAACTGCTCACGCCGAATTCCGCTTTCCGATGCCGGAGTTTTCAAGCGGCTATGAGCATCCGCCGGTTTATACTCCGGACCCCTCGAATGCCATGGTGGGCTGGGACATCGCCGTGCTGCTGGGCTGCCTGGCACTGGCTTCGTTCCTCGTCCTGAAGCGGCGCAAGCGGCGGGAAATCTTTTTGCTGACGCTCTTTTCGCTCGTGTACTTCGGTTTCCTGCGCAAGGGCTGCGTCTGCTCCGTGGGCTCAATCCAGAACATCATGGCGGGGATCTTTGATCCCACCTACGGTGTACCCTTCACCGTACTGGTCTTCTTCGCGGCGCCGCTGGTGTTCGCCCTCTTCTTCGGACGCGTCTTCTGCGCGGCGGTCTGTCCGCTGGGCGCCATCCAGGAAGCGGTTGCGATCAAGCCGGTCAAGGTCCCGCCTCCCGTGGAAAAGGTGCTGTCCATCTTCCCGTTCATTTATCTGGGTCTTGCCGCGCTGTCGGTGGCTATGGGTTCCGGGTTCCTCATCTGCCAATATGATCCCTTCGTCGGCTTCTTCCGGATGGGGGCCGATTTCAGCATGCTCGTTACCGGCGCGGTCTTGCTGTTGATCGGCATTTTCGTGGCGCGGCCCTATTGCCGCTTCCTCTGCCCCTACGGCGTGCTGCTGAACGCTTGCTCGCGCCTGGCGCGCAGGCATGCCGTCATCACGCCGTCCGACTGCATTCAGTGCGACCTCTGCGCCGACGCATGCCCCTACAACGCCATCCTGGAACCGACCCAGCCGGAAGCATCTCAATCCCGCACCAAGGGAGCGCATCGTCTGGGTGGCTTGCTGGTATTGCTTCCGCTCATCGTGGCGGCGGGCATCGCCGTCGGCGGTCTTCTCAAGGAGCCGTTGTCGCGCATGCATCCCACCGTCCGGTTGGCGGAACGCGTGGCGGGCGAGGAGCTGGGGCGCTACACCGGCACGACGATCGATTCCGAAACCTTCCGCTCTTCCGACCAGCCCGTCGAGGAGCTGTATGCGGAAGCGGTGGCGATCAAGGCGGGGTTTGGCACAGGTGGACGCTGGCTGGGCGGGTTTGTCGGACTGGTGATCGCCTGCAAGTTGATAGCGGTTTCGATCCACCGCTCGCGCAAGGGCTACGAGCCGGATCGAGGCACCTGCCTCAGCTGCGGGCGCTGTTTTAAATATTGTCCGGTGAAGGAATAAGGGGTTTGCGATGGCAGTAAAAAACGAATTCAAGCAACGGTCGATCCCTGCGCTGATCGCACAAGGCGTGGCAACGATGGCAGTGCTCTTCACGCTGGTGGTCGGCATCCTGCTGATCGCCGATTATTTAAAGCTGGTCCAGATGGATCCGCTGAACGATCCGGTCCTGCTGGAACTGCGGGCCCAGCTGGCCGATTCGCCGGACGGCAGCGAAGCCATCGTGGAACAGATCCGCACTTACGATCTCTATGCCCGCCGTGCCTTCTTCGGCAGCGCGGAGCAACGCCGCACGGGCGGTATGCTCCTGCTCGGCGGTGCCGTCGTCTGCTTCATTGCCTTCAGGCTCGCCCGGCACTTCCAGCCGGTCAAGCCCTCCATCGGCGCGCATGAACCCATCGACCACAACGAAATGAACGCGCTCTTCCGCCAGCTGATGGCCGGAACGGGAATCTTTCTCGTGGCCGTCGCGCTCTTCCTCGCCTTTGCGGTCAAGAGCGACCTCGCCATCGTGCTGGCCCGCTCGGCCCAACCAGTTGAAGGAACCGAAGAAACCATCCACTCCACCGACACAGCAAAGCCCGGCCTGCCGGAAACGTTTGCCGTTAACTGGCCGTCGCTGCGGGGCAAGGGCAACACCGGTGTGGCGCACGACAGCGGTTACTTGGAATCCTGGGACGTGGAGAGCGGCGAAGGCATCCGATGGAAAACGCCCGTTCCGGTGCACGGATTTAATTCGCCGATCGTCTGGGGCAACCGCGTCTTCATGGCCGGCGGCGACGACGAGGGTCTGGAGGTCTTCGCCTTCTCCATCGACAGCGGCGAGCTCGCATGGACCCGTACGGTCGAATCGAGTGTTGAAATGCCGTACGTGAGCGCGGACACAGGCTACGCCGCACCCACCATGGCCAGCGACGGCGAGCGCGTATTCGCCATCTTTGCCAGCGGCGAGCTGGCCGCCTTCGATCTGGACGGGAATGCGCTCTGGCAAAAAAACATCGGCTGCCCGGAAAACCCGTACGGCATGGGCTCATCGCTGATCAGCGACGGGCAAAGGCTCTTCATCCAGTACGACCACATGAACGAGCAAAAGGTGATGGCGCTCGATGGCACCGACGGCGATCTTGTCTGGGAGCAGGCCCGCGAACATGTCTCCTGGTCCAGCCCGACGCTGGTCGAAACAGGGGGAGAAGTGCTGCTCATCCTGAACGACGAGGCGAACGTCACGGCCTACGATGCCGCCACCGGCCAGCAGCGCTGGCAGGTCGAGTGCCTCGGCGGCGAAGTCGCCCCATCCCCGGCGTTCAACGGGAAGGATATTCTGTTTGTCGCCAACGAATATGCGCAGGCCACCGCGTTGCGGCTGGGCGGCACCGAGCCGGAAATCCTCTGGCAGTACGACGAATACCTGCCGGAAATATCCAGCCCTCTTACCTCGGAATCGCGCGTATACATTCCCACGTCTGCAGGAGACATGGTTTGCCTGAATATTGAAACCGGAGAGGTTCTTTGGGAACAGGAATTCGATGATGGATTCAGCGCGTCGCCCATCCTCGTCGGCAGCCGCATCTACGCGGTCGATCGCTCAGGCGTCGTCCATATATTCGACGACGCGGACACCTACCACGCCGTGGCCGATATCGAGATGGGCGAGGCGGTATATGCCACCCCCGCCTTCGCCGATGGACATATTCTCATTCGCGGCGACTATACCCTTTTTTGTCTGGGTGATCAGGAATGATCACCATGGTGACAACAATAAAACACGAAGGCACGAAGAACACGAAGCTTGGTGTCCTTGGTGCCTTTGTGTTGAAAAAAGCATCTTCGGTCAGATCATGAAATAATCAGATGAACAGTGAGATAAACATTTTAGAGGTGGACCGGATCGTTGAACGGATCGGGCGCGACGGCGCGTCGGTGATTCCCATCCTGCAGGCGGTGCAGAAGACGTTCAAATACCTGCCGGTCGAAGCGCTGCGCCACATCTGCGAAACGACGGAGATCACCCCGGCACAGATCGAGGGCGTCTCCACCTTCTTCTCCCAGTTTCGCCGCACGCCGGTGGGCAAGCACATGATCAGTGTCTGCGACGGCACGGCCTGCCACGTAAAAGGTTCGGAGGCGGTGTATCAGTCGGTCCTCAAACAGCTCGGCATTGACGAGGGAGACACGGACAGCGACGGTCTTTTCACCGTGCAGAAGGTCGCCTGTCTGGGCTGCTGCACACTGGCGCCGGCGGTACAGATCGATGAAACGACCTATGGCCATGTCCGCACCGATACCGTCTCGGTAATGATCACCGACTTCCTGGCCAACGAAGCCAACCGCGTACCCCACACGCACAAGGAACCAAAAGACGGCGAAGCCGTCGGCGAGGTACGGATCGGCCTAGGCTCCTGCTGCGTGGCGGGCGGCAGCGCGAAGATCCGCGACGCGCTGGAGGAATCGCTGGAAACCTTGAAATGCCGGGTGGACGTCAAACCGGTGGGCTGCGTGGGCATGTGCCATCGCACGCCATTGCTGGAAGTCGTGATTCCCGGCGAGCATCCGGTCCTCTACGCAAAGGTCAGTCCGGACGACGTCGGCGAAATCGTCGAGCGCCATTTCCATTCCTCAAGCCCGTTCGTCAAGGTGCGTGCCGCGGCGGAGCGATGGATCAAAAACCTCTATTCCGACGAGGCGCGCAACGTGCCGGAACGCTACGAGCTGGATGTGCGCGACCCGCCGGTGGCGGATTTTCTCGGACGCCAACAACATATTGCCACGGAGCACGGCGGCGTCCTGAATCCATCCGACATGGAGGAATACAAGCGGCTCGGCGGCTTCAAGGCACTTCGGGAAATCTTTTTCCATAACGATCCGGATCGGCTCATCGCGGACATCGTCAAAAGCGGACTGCGCGGGCGCGGCGGCGGCGGATTCCCGACCGGGCGCAAGTGGGAACTGGTCCGCAAGGCCGAGGGCAAACAAAAATATGTCATCATGAACGGCGACGAAGGCGATCCCGGCGCGTTCATGGACCGCATGATTCTTGAATCCTATCCCTACCGCGTCATCGAAGGCATGATCATTGCATCGATTGCCGTCGGTGCCACGGAGGGTATTCTCTACATCCGCGCCGAATATCCTCTGGCCGTAAAGCGAATACGCCAGGCGCTGGCGGATCTGGAAGCGGCGGGTCTACTGGGCGACAACATTCTGGGCAGCGGCCACTCGCTTTCGCTCCGCGTGTTCGAAGGAGCGGGCGCCTTTGTCTGCGGCGAGGAGTCGGCCCTGATCGCCTCGCTCGAAGGGCGGCGCGGCATGCCCAGCTTCCGCCCGCCGTTCCCGGCGGAAAAGGGATTGCACGGCTGCCCCACCCTCGTGAACAACGCCGAAACCTATTCGATGCTGACATGGATTGTCCGCAACGGCGCGGCGGCGTTTGCCGCACTGGGTACCGAACACAGCAAGGGCACCAAGGTGTTTTCGCTTGCAGGCAAGGTCGCCCGGGGTGGATTGATCGAGGTGCCGATGGGCATCACCATCCGCGAGGTGGTCGAGCAGATCGGCGGCGGCGTGGCCGATGGCCGGACGTTCAAGGCCGTCCAGGTGGGCGGGCCGTCGGGCGGATGCATCCCGGCGGCGCTGGGCGATACGCCGGTTGACTACGAGGCGCTCAAGGGCGTCGGCGCTATGATGGGTTCCGGCGGATTCGTGGTGCTGGACGATACCGACTGCATGGTGGAGATGGCCCGCTATTTCCTCTCCTTCACCCAGAGCGAATCGTGCGGCAAGTGCACGCCCTGCCGGGTTGGAACCAAGCGCATGCTGGAAATCCTGGAGCGCCTCTGCAATGGAAAGGGAAAAACGGGCGATATCGAGAAGCTGGAGCAGCTCGCTCGCACCGTCCAGACGCAAAGCCTCTGCGGCCTGGGCAAGACCGCGCCCAATCCCGTCCTGACGACCATCCGCTATTTCCGGGACGAATTCGAGGCACACATCGAGGGCCGCTGTCCGGCGGGCAAGTGCAAGCCGCTGATCCGCTATGCGATCACCGACGACTGCATCGGCTGCGCCAAGTGCGCGAAGGAGTGCCCGGTGGACGCCATTCGCGGCGAGCCCTACGAGGTGTTCGAGATCGACGCGGAAACGTGTGTGCGATGCGACAACTGCCGGCAGATTTGTCCGGTCAATGCGGTGGTGGTGGAATAGGAGTGGATGACCGCAAAGACGCGAAGACGCAAAGAGGAAGGAATATTGAAAAAACAAAGGAGCACGAGATGACTCAGACAACGGATCGGCAGGAGGAATTGGTAAGGTTGTTTATTGATGCCGCTATTGAAGTTCATCGTGAACTGGGGCCCGGCTATGATGAAGCTATTTATGAAAATGCGTTGGCGGTCGAAATGGAATTGAGAAAAATTCCGTTTGAAAAGCAGAAGGTTGTCGAGGTTTTTTACAAAGGCGTTCGCGTTGGTGAGGGAAGAATTGATCTTTTTTTAGGCGATGAGGTTGTGGTGGAGTTGAAAGCGGTGGAAGAGCTGAATCAAAAACACATGGCGCAGGTAATTTCCTATTTGAAGGCGACTAAAAAGCCGTTGGGACTCCTTGTCAATTTTCACGAATTCCTACTGAAGAAAGGGCTGAAACGAATCCTTTATTCGTAACACATATCCACCTTTGCGCCCTCGCGTCTTCGCGGTCAAAAACAGGTGTAGCAACGGATGCCTAGGAACAGTAATGACCGCAAAGACGCAAAGGAAGAGGTAATATATGTTTATTTTAAACCCTGATGGCTCCTGTGAACATCAGGTGCAATATTTGAAAGATGGGTTAAAGACGACGGAGCGCATTCTTCGCGTCTTGGCGTCTTCGCGGTCAAAAACAGGTGAGCAACGGATGCCGGACAGGAACAGTAATGACCGCAAAGACGCAAGGTCGCAAAGGAAGAGGTAATATATGTTTATTTTAAACCCTGATGACTCCTGTGAACATCAGGTGCGATTTTGAAAGACGGGTTAAAGACGACGGAGCGCATTCTTAGCGTCTTCGCGTCTTAGCGGTCAAAAACAGGTGTAGCAACGGATGCCGGACAGGAACAGTAATGACCGCAAAGACGCAAGGTCGCAAAGGAAAAGGTAATATATGTTTATTTTAAACCCTGATGGCTCCTGTGAACATCAGGTGCAATATTTAAAAGATGGGTTAAAGACGACGGAGCGCATTCTTAGCGTCTTCGCGTCTTAGCGGTCAAAAAAGATGTCGCAGTGGGTGTCAGGCAGGAGCAAAGAATGAACAGAGAGCTAACGAAGTATGGTTGAACTGAAAATTAATGGAGCGAATGTTGCGGTAGAAGATGGCGCGACGGTGCTGGACGCGGCGGAGCGGCTTCAGATTGAAATACCGACGCTCTGCCATTTGAAGGGCGCGGCCCCGCAAACCTCGTGCATGATCTGCGTGGTGAAGGATGCGGCTTCAGGCCGGATGCTGCCGGCCTGCTCTTCCAAGGCGACCGACGGCATGCAGATCGAAACCGAATGCGAGGAAGTGCAATCGGCTCGTCGCGACATCCTGAACCTGCTCCTGAGTGAACACGTCGGCGACTGCGAGGCCCCCTGCTCTCGCATCTGCCCGGCGCATCTGGATATTCCGCATATGATGCGCGAAATCCAACGCGGCAACGTGGAGAGCGCGGCATGGATCGCCCGCCGCGACCTCGCCATCCCGAGGATATTGAGCCATGTCTGCCCTGCCCCGTGCGAAAAGGGATGCCGCCGCGGACAAATGGATTCCCCGCTGACGATCCGCACCCTGCACGGCGCGGCCTATTCCGCCGATCTTGCAAGTCGTTTGCCGCCGGATGGATCGCTGGGCTTCAAGGCGGCGGTGATCGGCTCCGGCGCGGCGGGACTGGCCTGCGCGTGGCAGTTGCGGTTGTTGGGTTTTGACGTGACGGTATTTGACGAAGCGCCGCAGCTCGGAGGTCCGCTGCGCGAGATCGCTTCGCTTCCGTCGGAAGTACTGGACGCCGAGATTGATGTTTTGCGGTCGGTGGGAATCTCATTTATAGCGGGCGCATCGCTTGTAGGCTCATTCGATTGTGTCGTCGAAAGTGCTGCGGAGGAGCACAAGCTGGTGGTCAAGGCGGTGGCCAACGGCAAGGCGGCGGCCAACGCCATGCTGCAGCGCCTCGCCTCGTCTCCCGCCAAGGAATCGCCGTCGTTCGATTCGCGGATCGGAAAGCTGCGGGATAGCGAGGTGGAACAACTGGCCGCGAACTGCACCAGCGATCTCTCGAATTGCAGCGATGCGGGCAAGGAAGCCGCGCGCTGCCTGCACTGCGACTGCCGGAAACCGGTTTCGTGCCGACTCCGGAAATATGCCGCCCGCTACGGCGCCGACGCGGCGGAATATCCGGCGGAAGAACGTACGCACGTGCAGCTGCTCGGCAAGGATGGTTCCGTGGTTTTCGAGCCGGGTAAGTGCATCAAATGCGGATTGTGCATCGAGATTGCCCGACGCACCGACGAATCGCTGGGATTGGCGTTCATCGGGCGCGGCTACCATACGCGGGTCACGGTTCCGTTTAGCGAGTCGCTGGATGCGGGCCTGCGCGTGGCCGCAAGGGAATGCGTGGAAACCTGTCCGACCGGCGCCCTCGCCTTCCGGAATGCGGAGGAGCGGTGAGTAAAATGACCGCAACGACACGAAGATAGAAAAAGGAGAAACGAATGGTATACTCCTGTTGATCCGAGGAATGTTTAACTACCTTAAATTCTTAGCGTCTTAGCGGTCATGAAGGAAAAGTCGATGATGAAAGTCGTACACATAGTTCCAGGTTCCGGCGGTACCTTCTACTGCCAAAACTGCATGCGCGACCAGGCGCTGGTGATGACGCTGCGTCGACAGGGCGTCGATGTGGTCATGGTGCCGATGTATCTGCCGATGTTCACGGATGGCGATCCCGTGGCGGACGATACGCCGGTTTTCTTCGGCGGCATCAATGTCTGGCTCCAGCAGCACATGGCGCTCTTCCGCAAAACGCCCCGCTGGCTCGACCGCCTCTTTGATTCCAAATGGATGCTGCGCCGCGCCGCCACCATGGAGGGAACCACCTCCGCCGGCGACCTGGGCCCCATGACGCTCTCGATGCTGGAGGGAACGGAGGGCAACCAACGCAAGGAGGTCGAACGGCTGGTCGAGTGGCTGGCCAATCACGAAAAACCCGACCTGGTTCACATTTCCAATGCGTTGCTGATCGGCCTGGCCCCAGCCATCAAGGCCGCGCTCCATGTCCCGATCGTCTGCACCTTGCAGGACGAGGATTGGTGGCTGGATGAAATCAACCCGCCCTACGACGAAACCTGCTGGAAGGCGATCCGGGAACGTTGCGGCTCCATCGACCGCTTCGTCGCGGTCAGCCGTTGGTTTGCGGATCGGATGAGCGAACGCCTGCGCCTGCCCCGGGAGTGCATCGACGTGATCCATCTCGGCATCGACCTGCAAGGCTATCGGCCATCGCCACTCAGCCTCGATCCGCCGGTCCTGGGCTACCTCTCCCGCATGAATACGACGCTGGGGCTGGATCGGCTGGTGGATGCGTTCATTGCGCTCAAGCAGGTGGAAGGACTGGAAAGGCTGAAGCTGAAGACTACCGGCGGCGCGGTGGGCGACGATCTCAAGTGCATCGAGCAGCAGAAGGAAAAGCTGCGACGGGCCGGCTTTGCGGCCGACGCGGAATTCATCGAGGAGTTCGACCGGGAGCACCGGCTGGATTTCCTGTCGACGCTCACCGTCATGTGCGTTCCGGTGGAACAGGGCGAGGCGTTCGGTTCGTTCATCCTTGAATCGATGGCGGCGGGCGTTCCGGTGGTACAGCCCAATGCCGGGGCTTTCCCTGAGTTGATTGAAGCCACGGGCGGCGGTGTGATTTATGACGATCTCACCGCAACGCTGAAATCGCTGTTGCTTGATCCGGATCAACTACGGAAGCTGGGTTCGCGGGGGCGCGAAGCCGTGCACGAGCGCTTCGGAATTGAAACCATGGCTTCCAATATGATGAAGCTTTATTCGGTCGTTGAAGAGCAAACGGGAAAAGGATCGCGCAAAGACGCAAAGGCGCAGAGTATCAATCCTTTGGCGCCTTAGCGTCTTGAGCGAAGCGGGCGTGATATGAATTTATTCAAAGATGGGGTGTGAGGAACGATGAAGCGATCGATTATTATTTTGGCGGGCACGGTGTGGATCTCTGCCGTATTCGGTGATGCATGGCCGACGTATCACGGCGGGCCGGACCTCCAGGGTTCCGTGGACACCACCGTTCCGGACAAGCCGGAGCGGGTCTGGAGCTGCAACACCTCGGGCAGCATCGAAAACACCCCGGTGTCGGATGGCGAGCGCATTTTCGTCTCCCCGGGCAAGGGCCGCATCGTGGCGGTTTCCCTCAAGGGCGAAAAGGTGTGGGAAAAAACCTTTGTCCGTACCAACGATGCTGGCGACGAAACCCCGTTTCGCTTCGATGGCCCGTTCCTGTGCCACCAGGGATTGCTGCTGGCCGGTTCGTCGCGCGGCATCCTGCTGGCACTCGATGCCGCGACGGGCGATGAAAAATGGCGGCTCGACATCGATGGCATCCTGCTGGGATCACCGAACGCGGTCGATGAAAAGCATGTCGTGGTGCTGGACCAGGGCAGCGGGGCATTGCATTGCATCGATATCGAAACCGGCAAGCTCGCGTGGACGACGGAAGGCGTCGAACGCTGCGACGGATCGCCGGGCATTGGAAACGGCTTCGCGGTGTTTGGCAGTTGCCTCGCCGCGCTGCATGTCTACAACGCCACCGACGGAAAACATCTCCGCAATATCGAGATGGGCGACGACGGCCAGATTGCAGGCGGCGTCGCGATGGACGGAAACCAGGCCTTTTTCGGGACCCTCGATGGCCGCCTGATCTGCGCCAACCTGAACGAGGGAACGATGGTCTGGACCTCGAAGGAATCGGACGACCAAACCTTTTCCACCCCCGCCGTCGGCAAGGACAGCGTTGTCTACACCTCCGACAACGGCTTTGTCTATGCGGTGGATCGGACCCTCGGACGCACCCAATGGAAATATGACACAGGCGGATATCCCACCTCGCCCGTCATCGCCGGCGACAAGGTAGTGCTGGCCGCGGACGGAGCGCTGATCGTCCTCAAGCTGGAGGATGGAGCGCTCCTGTCCAAACAGTCCATCAGCGATGAGATCACCTCGCCCGCCATCGTCGGCGACCTTGTCATTGTCGGTGCCGACGACGGAACCATCAGCGCATGGGGAACTCCCGTTGTCAGCAAAGAGGAATAAACCTCCCCCTGCAAGCAGCGGGGTATCTAATCTTTGTAGGGCGGGAACGGCTGAAAGCCTTCCCGCCACTGGAGTTTGGTCATTCACTAGTTTTTCCGGTTTCCTCTCTTTCAAACGCCCCTAAAAAGAGGCGTTTATTTACAGCTTGCATT
>JAFGWS010000079.1 GCA_016937035.1 Pontiellaceae bacterium | reverse complement strand
CCATTGGGTGCAATTCAATTTTTAACTTTCCCCCTGCAAACAGAGCTTTTATACCCAAAAGTACCGTTCAACTGCCGTTTATAGGATGAACGATCGTTGTTTTCGGAGATCGATAGGTCGATGTGTTCTCATGACACATATTTCTCAACACCAAGCGCACGAGGGACTCAAAAAAGCAGAAATACTGGTTGCGTTATGACCGTGGCCGCGAACAGCCCTGATGCGGAAACATGCGTTCTGCGGAGCCCGTTCAATCTGCGGGCGGCGGTTCGGCCTCGCGCTCCAGCTCGCGCATAATGAGCTCGGCGGGTGTGAGATATTTCTTTTCGTTGTTGCACTCTTTACAGCACGGCACACAGTTGCTCTTGGTGCTCTTGCCGCCGCGCACGACCGGCAGAATATGATCCATCGTGAGCTCCTCCGGCGGAAAGGTGTTGCCGCAATAGTGACACACGCCCTTGGCCAACTGCTGTTTCCACCAGTCCGATTTACGCAGCTCCTTCGCTTTGGCGCGCTCGCGCGCGACATGCTTCGGGTCCTTCTGAATATCAATCCACTCGTCCGACATGATCTCCTCCACCGCGCAATGTAGCCAAGCTGCCTCCGACTTTCCACTACGGAAACCGTAATCTTGGTTTTATCCACAGATTACCCAGATTTACACTGATCCCACAGGCGAATCTGTATCTCATACGAATCAAACGGCTTACAATTCTCATAAAAAAATCTGTGATAATCGGTGGAATCTGTGGACCAAACCCGGATTTTCTCAATGTTACGACCTGCTGAGAGGAAAATCAGAAGCGATAAACGATGCGGCCGCTGCCGGTGTAGGCGTCATAATCGTCGCCGCGGCGCCAATCGACGTCGAACACCAGCGAAAGATCGTTCTGCAGCGTGCACGAGAGACCAAGGCCGGTTTCGAAAATGTCTTCCTCCGGTGAGTTGACCGTGGCGGAGTATTTTGAACCGAGGCCGCCGACAAGCGTGTAGCTGAGCGGGTCGGCATCCGTTTCATATTCATGCAGCCAGCGAAGGCGCAGCTCGGGCTTCCAAATGATGCCGTTCACTTCCTTTTCAAGCGCTAACGTCGCGCCGAGGCTGGATTGCGCGCTGAACTGATCGTAGTCCGAAACATTGCGCTGAAGACCAGTGACTGAAGTTTCCCGATGGCTGTCCTGATAATAGTACCCGAGCTGCATCGAGGCCTCGGGCGTGAACGTGAGCCCGCCTCCGAACAGGCCGATATCGCGACCGGTTCCGAAATAAAGCGAGCCGTTGCCGGCATCATACTTGCCTTCAAACCCAAAGGCGGAGCTGACCTTATCGCGAACTCTTCCGCCGCCGCCCGCCAGCGCCAAGTCGACAAACCAGTCCCCGCGGTTGAGTGAAAGATAACCGACGCCGTAGCCCGCACTTGCGCGGCTTTGTCCGGCGTTCTGTAAAATGGTGGAATAGGAATAACCCAAACCGACGCCCATCAGGAGGTCGCCGCGAACCCAGTCCATACCGCCGACGGTTCCATACACATTATGTTCGTATCCGGGAACTGACCCGGTCGCATTGTGTTCTGCCCAGCTGCCGTAGACTTCCATCCAGTCCTGTGCTTCCTTATACTGTCCCATGCCACCGGGCCCCTGAGGTCCGGCAACCCGCATGCGCTGCCGCACTTCGACCAAACCGCCACCCAGCCCTTGACTATGCATCGGCGTAGGAGCCGCCTCAGCAAAATGCTGCTGGAGCTGTGCGGCCTGTGCGCTGCCGCTGATCATATTAAGCAGTTCAACCAGATTGTCCGCACCTGGATTGCCCGCCAGCGACATCCGGTCAATCTCCGTGGCCACATTCGCCAACAGGGTTCCCGCCGTTAAACCTGCGCTTTCCACCACTTTTTTACGGCCGATCAGCGCATAAATATCCTGATTTTCTTCCTCAAAATTCACTCGTACCAACGAGCCGAACGCATTCAGTTTTGCCAAATCTGCTGTCAGGGCATTGGTCACCCCGCCGACAATGAGCGCATTGGCCTTGACGATCATATTGGTGTAAATGACATCAAAGCGCAGTTGCCCCACATCGCTAAAGTAACTGATAGTGGCACCCTCTTCAAATTCCGCCGTACCGTCGACGCTCAACAGCCCCGCCACGGGCGCTCCGACGGCATTGGTATCCACGCCGAAGTGCAGCGTTGAGGAGGCATCCTGATAATAATTTCCACCGACGGTCATCAGGCTGTCCGGGTCAATCGAGATCATCGAATAGTTCCGGTTTCCCGCATTTTCACCCACCGTCACTTTTCCGCCATCGGTCACATAGAGTGCATTTTTCATTCCGCCGTCGATCCAGTGAGGAGAAAGAATTCCTCCCATGTAAAGGTTTCCGGCGTTGCTCCACAAAGAGTTCTCACCGGATACATAAACCACGTTATTTGACGAACCAGCTCGAACACCTAAAGCGGCGGAATGGCTTAAAACCGAAGCTCCATCCAGAACCTCCAAACGGTTTCCGCTTCCCCATCTTCCGATATAAAGGCCTCCACCTTCCCAGAAAAATGGATTCTGATCTAATATTTCCATGTATTCAGGAAACGTTAACGATCCTTGCTCCGGTCGATCATCCGGAGGTACCGGAGGAGGTCCTGATAAATTCGACAGAGCTGCTCCGCTGTCACAAAGCAATGTTGAGCCGGACCCTTGGACCGTGACATAGTTTTCATGAGAGCTTTGACTGAAGCCTAAAGCAACCGTACTCAACGTAACACTTCCGCCATTTTCTATGACCAGTCCATTTCCTGAATCATCCTGACCAACGATTCCGTCAAACTCATTCCACTCGGCCTGCGGCCCATTCATAATCAGCGAACGCCCACCATCGATCACAGGACCCGCTCCTGTCAGTTCCCCGCCGACCTCCAGCGCCCCGCCTTCGTTCCAGTTAAAACCGGCCATTCCTGCATTAAAGTTGGTGTTTACAGCCAGCTTTCCGCCGTCGTTGAGGTTAAATTGGTTTCCGGCATAAATTTTCAACGACTCTGTCGAGACCGTGCCGCCGTCCGAAACCTCAATCCAATTAGCGTTGCCCCCAGATTCCTCATCACTTCCGCCAATATAAAGCCCAACACGGTTCTGCCAAATCGATCCGATGCCGCGAATCACTACTGAGTTACTGCTCGCACCAGAACCATAGCCAACATAACCCACTTGGTCCTCTGCAAGGGAACCACTATTCACGAGGAGGCTATTACGCGAACCGTTGTAGCCAACACTCAATATGCGGCTGTTCGACCATGTCCCTCCATCAGACACGCTCACATGATTATCTGTTGCACTCAGAGCAAATCCGATACGACCATCCTGATCCTGAACCAATGCCCCATCCTGAATATACAGAGAGTTACTTACCCCATAATCTCCAATCGCAAGTAACCCAGATTGATTATCAAAAGTTGTATTGATCACCCACTCACTATTCGTGCCCCTAACAATTGCGTAGTTATTATGTCCCGGCTCGGCATCAAACAACCACGGTCCTCCACCTATTTGTCCCTGGGAACTCAAAACCCGTCCACCATTGGTTACAACGAGACTGTTATAGGAACCTTTAAAACCCATCCTCACTCCACCCTCGAGATCTAATCGCGAATTTAATCCCGAAACCAACACACTGTTGTAGTCTCCCTCATTACCAATAGCACAACCATGATCCGAAATAACGGCCCCTCCCTCGGCAATCATAAGGCGATTACCCGAACTTTCACTCCCGACTATCAGTCGATCAATTTCCCAAATCGAACCGGATCCAGAAACCATCACAACATTATTAGATGCTGGCACGTGCTCGCCAATCAATACAGAGCTACCACATTCCACACGTCCTCCATCTTCAATAATCAACATATTTTCAGCACTGTTTATTCCTCCAATATCAAGCGAATACGTAGTCCAAACCGAATTTTGTCCTGACACGAGAGCACTGTTTCCAGACCCATCCTCGCATCCAATATCAGCATAACCATAAGGGTCACAAACACTTCCTCCATCCACGACAAAAAGACGGTTATTTGATCCATTAAGACCAACAGAGAGTGCTACTCGAGCATTCAGAACAGAGTTACTTCCCGAAACAATGATTTCATTATCATTAGCTCCATCTCTCAACCCAACATAAACGATAACAGCATCGACGCGCCCTCCATTTGTTACAACCAAACTGTTCCCCGAGGTTTTTTGACCAATAGTTAGATAATCACCAGAAACCACATACTCGTTCGTCACAGTTTCCGTTTGCCCCCCTTCAATTAGAGAAGACTGAGCAGAAGCAGAGGAACAGATCATAAGCGCGGCGCTGTAGAGCGCCAGTTGATGGGGTATTTTCATTTTACAATTTCCTTAGAGATAATCCGGAATTGGAGTAAAGAGCGTGAAAAATCAGAACCGATATACAATGCGGCCGCTGCCGGTGTAGGCGTCATAATCGTCGCCGCGGCGCCAATCGACGTCGAACACCAGCGAGAGATTGTTCTGGGTACACGAGAGACCGATACCGGTTTCGAAAATGTTTTCCTCCGGCGAGTTGACCGTGGCGGAGTATTTTGAACCCGGACCGCCAACGAGCGTGTAGTTGAGCGGATCGGCATCCGTTTCAAACTCGTGCAGCCAGCGCAGGCGCAGCTCGGGCTGCCAAATGATGCCGTTCACTTCTTTTTCAAGCGCAAACGTCGCGCCGACGCTGGAGAGCGCGCTGAACTGGTCGTAGGACGAAACATTGCGGCGAAGACCGGTGAGCGATGTTTCCCGGTGGCTGTCCTGATAATAGTACCCGAGCTGCATCGAGGCCTCGGGCGTGAGCGTGAGCCCACCGCCGAACAGGCCGATATCGCGACCGCCGCCAAGATAGAGAGAACCGTTGCCGGCATCATACTTGCCTTCAAACCCAAAGGCGGAGCTGGCCTTATCGCGAACTCTTCCGCCGCCGCCCGCCAGCGCCAAGTCGACAAACCAGTCCCCGCGGTTGAGTGAAAGATACCCGACGCCGTAGCCGGTATTCGCGCGGCTTCGGCCGGCATTCTGCGAGAGTGTGGAATAGGAGTATCCGCCGCCGAAGCCCATCAGAATATCGCCGCGCATCCAGTCCCTCCCAAGCACGGTCCCATACACATTGTGATCGTATCCTGCAGCCGCACCGACTGCCTCGTGATCCGCCCAACTGCCGTAGACTTCCATCCAGTCCTGTGCCTCCCGATACGGCGCTCCCGGCCCGCCCGGGCCCTGAGGACCGGCAACCCGCATGCGCTGACGCACTTCGACCAAGCCGCCGCCCAGCCCTTGGCTGTGCATCGGCGTCGGAGCCGCCTGAGCAAAATTCTGCAGGAGCTGTGCGGCCTGCGCGCTGCCGCTGATCATATTAAGCAGTTCAACCAGATTGTCCGCCCCCGGATTGCCCGCCAGCGACATCCGGTCAATCTCCGTGGCCACGTTCGCCAACATGGTTCCCGCCGTTAAACCTGCGCTTTCCACCACTTTTTTGCGGCCGACCAGCGCATAAATATCCTGATTTTCTTCCTCAAAATTCACCCGCACCAGCGACCCGAACGCGTTCAGTTTCTCAAGGTCTGCCGTCTGTGCATTGGTCACTCCGCCGACGATCAGCGCATTCGCTTGCACCACCATGTTGGTGTAAATGACATCAAAGCGCAGTTGCCCCACATCGCTAAAGTAACTGATAGTGGCACCCTCTTCAAATTCCGCCGTACCATCGACGCTCAGGAGCCCCGCCACCGTTCCGGAGGCATTGGTTTCCGCCGCGAAATAAAGCATGGAAGACTGATCCTGATAATAGTTTCCGCCGACCGTCACCTGACTGCCCGGATCGATATATATCATGGAAAGGTTCCGGCTCTCCAGATCACCACCGAAACCAGCCGATCCGCCGTTCTCCAGAAGTATCGCGTTATCCATTCCAACAAGGACCACGTCGCTGGTCACCGCCTGACGACCGCCCAGATAAAAACTCCCGGCATGACTCCACTGCGCTTGCGCTCCGTTGAGCTTCAGGACACGATGCCCCTCCAATACATCGTCCATACCCGACAACGCACCATCGACTTCCAGCCAGCCGCCTTCGTTCCAGTTAAAGCCTGCCATTGAGGCATTAAAGTTGGTTCCGACCATGAGCTGTCCGCTGTTGTTGAGATCAAAACGGCTGCCGTCATAAACCTTGAGCGCCTCAGTATAGACGGTGCCGCCGTCGGCCACCTCAACGAGGTTGCTGAATCCACCCGCTCCGGCCGCACTGCCGCCGATATAGAGCGCTTTTGTATCCAAGATCGATCCCGTTACTGAAATCACGTTATTCGACGCAATCGATTGCACACCGACATTCACTGCCGGGGTAACGACGAAACCCTGCTTCTGAATCAGGAGTCGGTTTCCAGCGCCATATTCACCAACGTTGAGTTCCGAGGAGCTGAACCAGATTCCATTACTCTGTACCGTCGCGGTGTTATTATCCGCTCCCACCCAGTAGCCCACGGTACCCACCGCGCTCTCCACTCGGGAGCGGTCGGACACCAGCAATACATTTTCTGCTCCCTGATGCCCTACATTCAGAACAGAAGCCTCAACAAGCGTTCTGGCTGCAGTAACTTCCATCTGGTTAAAGCCCGATTGATTGCCGATATATAGATTGGTTGAAGTCACTTTTCCGCCGGCGGTCACGCTCAGCAAGTTGCTCGCACCCATGTGGCCCACCGAAAGCTCCGTGGCGCTGTTCCAAAGAGATCCTTCCCCAATCACCCGCACCTGGTTTTGAGACGAAGGAAGCGTGTTTCCGATATAGCTGACCGCATTGCTGACCTGTCCGCCGTCTTTTACCACCAGCGTGTTGCCTCCGGAATTACCGCCGACCATCAGCCACGGCACCTGCTGAACCGTCCACGAATTGGTGATCATCTGTGTTGCACCGCCTTCGATCGGGTTAGACTGGCCGAAAGCCGCCCCGCAAAGGCAGAGAGCAACACCTGTTATACACTTTATCTTCGTCATTTTACTTCTCTGGTTAAGGATTGTCTAAATACTGCATTCATAAACCATTATTCGAGCTCCACACCCACCTTATAGAATCCACTGACTTCAGCCTGCTCCACCGATCCGGTGTAGCTGTTTTTCGGATAGGGAATGTCGGACTCCAGCAACTCAAACGGTTCGGCCAGCGAGGAAGTCCAGTATACGCTGTACATCCGGCCGCTCACAGATTCCCAGCGAAGCACCAATCGACCGTCCGGCAGGAGCTCCACATCATAAAGCGCCAGGAAAGACTCTGCCGAAGTGGGATCGGTGCCGGCCACATATTCCGCCAGATTATGCACTCCGTCTCCATCGGCATCTGCTTCGTCATCCACACCCATCGTCGCATTCGGGAAATAATGTTCCTCCCAAGCGGCATAATCAGCATTCATCCCCTGCTGCGAGAACAACTCCGGAACCGCCAAATTCGCCGACAAATCGACCCATTCAATCTGCTGCGAAAGTGCGTTATACAACACCAACTTCTGGTCGCTATACGATATCGCCATAACGGTCGACGACGTAGGAAGGGTTTGCACAAGTTCGCCGTTTTCAGAAGAAAGAATCTTCGTTGATGTACATGCCCAGTCCCCATTAGAACTTGCCGCGTAGATGGCCTCCCCCAAGTCAACAATCTTTACCAAATCTGCATCATAAACACTTCCATTCCAGAACAGACGAGAACCATCACCACTCATAATCAGTTCGCGGCGGGAAGCCTTTACAATGCTGCTCATGGCAGTCTGAACCAAGGATCCACTGGACAGATCATACTTTCGAATTGTCCCGTCATAGGGGAAAGTTGTACTGTCGGCGTGGTAGTAATAGCGGCCTGAAGGATCCGACTCGCCCGTCCCGCGCCCAGAGACATATTGGGCAGTTGTTTGCAGCTGTTCTCCCGAGTTGCTGTCCCATACATGCATTCTCGCATAATAGCCATTCCCCATTCCGTCATCCTCTGTGACCAACCGACCAGCACTTCCCGAACCGATTCGATATACATGTTCATGCAAGACCAAGTTATCCAATCGGACTTGGGCTGAACGATCCACGACACTGACCTCGGCATTACCCATCGCACTTATATAGATTTTGTCATTCGGATAATGCACAAGAAAATCATCCGCACTATCGACTACAGGGATGACTTTCTCGATTTGCTGTTTATTTGAATCAATCCATATCAAACTTGAGTGCTGGTCGTCTGAAGAGACGTTGAGAGCATAGATCATTGGGAGATCACGATCGGAAACCATCTTGACAATTTCTAAGGGATCAACTTGCACTCGAACAGGAACGACAATGGATGAGCCTCCTGATTCATCGATGATGACCGAAGCTTCATGCACTCCAACGTTTAATTGAGAAACATCAACCTGCACCGTGAGATTAGTCGAAGAGACTCCATTTTTCTGGTCTAACATAAGCCAGTCCACAGACGTCTCCGCACTCCAAGGCCCCGCGTCATCCGAGCATACCGACAAAGACAACGAATAGCTGTTGGTATAGTCGGCAAAGAATTCATACGTATCGAGACGCAACGGATCAGCGCTTAAGGCAGAAATCGTAAACGAGCAGATATCCCCCGCAACAATCTCTTTATTATAGCCGACGGCATCAATACGCCAATAGTACGTGGAGTAAGCCATCATACTCTCAGGAGGTAACGTATATCCCGGCTTAAAGACAGCACCCTGATACGCGGGTGAATTTGTATTTGCGTCAACCACATCAGACAGATTCGTTCCACAGTACACTCGGAATTGTTTGGCGGCATCCTGATCGTTCCACATCAACAACGGCTGAGTCGGCATGATCGAAGTCTCATTTGCGGGAAGGATTCCATCAACTTTTTCCGGAAGCCCAAATAACTCATCAAATTTTAGGCAGCCCAATCTCTTGGAAGAACTGTTGTACCAGACCATAGCGCTACCATCTGAAAGACAGGTCTGCATAGTGCTGCTGGCAGGAAGATCCGCCAGAACTTCGCCATCTTCGCCTCTGAATATCTTCGTTTTCCCAATAGCTAAGCTGCCATCTGGGGTTGCACTATAAATTTCCTGACTATACACTGTTTGAACATCACTAAGGTTCGCGGCATTGAACCGACGTTTCTTGTTGATCAGCGAATTCCCATCATTAACCAACAACAACGGCGAATCGAGCGGATCCCGCCTCTCCTCCGATGAGGCGTCAACCTTTACCAACTGATTTCCAGTTGCATCCAGCGTATAGACCCAAGACCGCGCATTGCCGGCACTCCACCCGTATTGACGCCATGAATAGAGTTGATTTTGGGCCTCGTTATACAGCAATCCTCCGAGACCTTCGCCACCGTTATCGAAGGTAGACAGATCCTTGCCCGCATTGTAATCAAACACATGGGCAACCGGAGCCCAAGCCGCATCCAAATAGAAGATAATGTCTCCGGGGCCCACCTGAACATGAAAGTGCTGCGCATCGGTGCCCTTTGCGGTACCCGGCACTTTCTTCGAATCCACAACGTCGAATGCATCAAGGTCGATTTTGGAAAGCGAGCCGTCTTCAAAACTAATCGCATATAGGTATTCTTCTGTCGGATCGATATCTATGTCGGTGATGTTTGCAGGTAGCTTCAGCACGCGCTCTGCCCGCAAAGGATCGATGCTGATTTCCAACAAATAGGATTCGAACTGTCCCTTTTGATAGGACACAGCATATATCTTACGGGCCGAAGGATGGGACGTCATGCACGTGATCATTTCATCCAACCGCTGAACCGACACAGGGATCTCATAGTCGCCCCCGTTGGAAGCTAAGGTTATACTTCCGATGTTATCCCCTGTTTCCAAATTATCCCTAATGATTAGCAGTGGAATCACGGCATCTCCTACACCATTGGTTGTTGGAGTCATTAACCAAGGGGGAAGGTCAGTAATCTCCCATGCATCGGAACTCCCATGCATGTCAACCGTCAACACCTGGTTGGTCAATCCATCAATATTGAACTGAACGGCATCAATGCTGGAGGGGTAGAAACCAATGGCACTGGTCGTGAAGCTCCAGCGCTGTGAAACCAGCATACCGCCGTCTTGGCCAAAGGCATCCACGCGCCAATAGTAGGTTGTACCGGGAGCGAGCATGCCCTCTGTAAGCGGGAAAACACCGGATTCCGTCCGGCCAAGATATTCAAGGCTGTTGGTCGATGCGGAAACCACAGCATTTGAGCTGGTTCCCAGATAAATATCATACTCCACTGCGAACAACTCTTTGGTCCATGCCAGTTCAGACAGCGTAAATGCCACCGCTCCGCCATCCTCAATCTCCGAACTTAACTCCGGTGTCGGCAATGGCATGATGGCGGCTGTATCAATCGATTCAATTGAGCCGTCACTGGAATTGAAAAGCACCAGCTTGGACTGATCGGAAGAAAAGGCCATGACGGTTGCCGAGAAGGGCAAGGTATAGATTTCTTCACCGGTCGCACCATCGTATGCCTTCGTTTGACCAATCGCTAAATCGCCATAGGCGGAAACGGCATATATATTGGCCCCTATGTTCAGTAGCTCATTCAGCTCTGAATCATACACGCGTCGGTCGGTGAAAATCTTCGATCCATCTATCGTGAGATGAATAAGACCGTTACCACCAATACTCCGCTCTTTAACCAAACTCATACCGTCCTGGGACACATCATACTTGAGGATGGTATCTGCACTGGAATAGGATTCACTGTAATAATAAAAGTGTCCGTCCAATGTGCATTCGGCATCCCCGGGATAAACACTGCTCGTACCAGCCAGCTGTGTGCCGTTAGTCGTATCGAAAGCATAGCTGTTGGCAATCCAGTCCTTCTTGGAAGTATATATATGCCCGACACGACCGGCATTGATGCGATACACATCATTGTTCAACTGCAGCGGTTCGAGCTCCTGTTTGGACGTCCGGTCGAATACGCGAGTCTCCGCGCGTTGCCAATTGCTCACATAAATGCGGTTATCTCCATAATGAACCGTCAAGTCGGTCGCGTTTTCTCCAGCGTCGAGCACCTTTTCGATCGAATGGGTCTCGGTGTTGTACCAGATCAGGCGCGACTTG
>JAFGWS010000078.1 GCA_016937035.1 Pontiellaceae bacterium | reverse complement strand
CGGAAAAGCCCTGAGATGTATTACTGAAACGGATGCCCTTCATTGGTTTATATCATGCGGCTACGGTTTAAATTAAATTGCTCTAAAGGCTGAATTACGAACTCAAGCGACGAGGACGTGCGCTTCTACGAAAAAATATTGAGATCAACCGCAAGGAGCGCAGGGATCTCAAAGACCCAATCACTCGCATTTTTGCGTTCCATGTGATCTTTTGCGGCTAAAAATCCTCATGCGTTCCGCTCCGCCGCTTACAGGAATCTTTAAATAGACCGCTCAGCTCCTTCATGCCTTCCGTCGTGAGTATCTATTCCTTTATTGTTGGGATTCCCATTTAATTTTTTCCATATCACACAATTGAATCGGATCAGAGTCTTTATCAGTTGTTTTGATCAACACAACCACGAGTAGGGAAGAGTATTCGTCTAGATCAAGTTCAAAGGAATCACCCAATGTAATATTAAATGCGTGAGGTCTGTCGAGATTGTGAGCGAGTTTTGATCTCAAAAAGCATTTTAAGTCTGTCCGCTCGTAGGGATCGTGATGGTAGAGGTAGTAAGCAACACTTAACCGTCCATCACTTTGAATATTTTGAAATCCATCGAGTTTTATTTGACCATCAAGGTGCCTTGCTCCATCTACAACTTTTGCTTCATCAATCAACAGGGAGATCGATGGTGCAGTCACAATCTGATCAGGTGCCGTTTTTTCCGGAGAGCATCCAAGGATAGAAACGAATAATGCGATGATGACTAGTGTTTTCATATATTTGTTATCCCAACGTGTGGAGATGAGCCGAAAACGTCTCTCTCCAATTTTTTAAAATTCATTGCCCAACTCAACCGGGGCGTTTTGAGCTCCATCGACCTGGCAGGATTGGAGTGGCGGGGTTTTTTATATGCATTTAAACTCTATCCGCCGTATCTTATGTGCAATGAGGCATTAAACACGGTGGTGCAGGAAATGGCCAGTCATATTTTTTGTATATATTTAACTTTCGTTTAAACACTAAACGAAAGGGTTATATTAAATACCCAAGGCGCGGAGGGGGAATCGGTAGGATTAGAGGCGTCATAAAGTCGGCGCTTCCGGCTTGGTTTGGGGGTGCGGTTTAGGCATGATTGTGCCCTGTTTTCGGCGAGGGCTGTTGCATTGTTGTGACGCGCTTCCGAAAAGGAAATACCAAAAATGAGAGTTTATTGACTGCCGCGCAGCGGCTTACTGAAACCCGCTCTTTGCTCCGGTTTGAGGGCGATCAACTGAACGGAAAAAATGAAAGATCCTGTCGGAACAGAAAAGGTGGTTCACGGGCAGCGCTGGGGGGCGGTGCATAACGGTTATTTTTCTGATCCGGCAATTGCGCGCCCCCTCATTAAGGCCGTCACAGACGTTCTGGCGGAATCACCCGCCGATGTGATTGCGGATCTGGGCGGTGGAACCGGTTTCATGCTCTCGCAACTGGCACAGGAAGAGATTAGTTCTGCAGTGCTGGTGAACATCGACTGCTCCGATGCTCAGCTTGCTTTGGTAAACCAGGCGAATATCTCTTTAGTTCGTTCATCCATTGATCAGTTCAGCCGAACCGCAGTCGCGACCCGAAAGCAGCGGCTTCTGCTGATGATGCGGTCGGTTCTTCATTACTTCGGCGAAGCCGGCCTGCAGCCGTTGCTGCGTCATCTTCGAAGCCAAATGGAGCCGGGTGAATTTTTTGTTCATCAGAGCGCGGTCTTTGATAACGAGGAAGACGCTGCCTGCCTGAACACACTCTACCAACAGATGCGCACGCAGAAATGGTACCCGTCGACCGCAGAGATGGAAGCTCGGCTTGTGGATTCCGGCTGGCGCGTAATCGGCAGCGCTGCGGCACCTGTTCTGTTGCTCGACTCCGTCGATTTAGGATTTCGGTACGCGCTGGATGCAGGCGATCTCGCCCGAATACGGAATACGATGATCGAAAAATTTGGTGAAACTAACCGTCTCTTCCGACTGACCTCGTCCGGTTTTTGCGCAGAGCTGCATTACCGGATTTTTATCTGCACTGCTTCTTGAACCCATGATTGAACTCGTTTGAAAAAAGGAGGGATGCCGTGCAGAAAAACAGCTGCAAAATCAGAACAATGACCCGGCAGGAAGTGGAGGAAATTGCAATCCGCTGGGCCGCGGCGGAAGGTTGGAATCCGGGGTTGAACGACGCGGAGTCTTTCTACGCGTCCGACCCGAACGGATTCCTGGTCGGGCTGCTCGGCGACGAGCCGATCGCAACCCTTTCCGTCGCAAAGTACGGCAAATCGTTCGGCTTTCTCGGCTTTTATATGGTTAAGCCCGAGTACCGTGGACAAGGTTTTGGAATCCAGATCTGGAATGCCGGGCTTGAATATCTCAAGGGCCGTACCGTCGGACTGGATGGCGTGGTTGCGCAGCAGGAAAACTACCAAAAATCCGGATTTATACTAGCGTACCAAAACATCCGATATCAGGGAACCGGCGGAGGACAATCCTCCGTAAATCCAGAAATTGTCCCGTTGTCATCGGTTGTTTTCGAGGAGCTTTGCGCCTATGACCAACCGTTCTTTCCCGACAACCGTGTTCCGTTCCTGAAGCAGTGGATCAATCAGCCCCGCAGCGTGTCGCTCGGTATCCGGAAAAGCGGGAGGCTGGCCGGATATGGCGTTTTGCGTCCTTGCCGCATCGGATACAAAATCGGCCCGCTGTTCGCGGACACTCCTGAAATCGCGGAGCAGCTGTTTTCCGCTTTAACAGCGACCATTCCCGGCAACGTCCCGGTTTTCCTGGACATACCCGCTGTAAATCCGGCGGCGCTTGATCTGGTCAAACGACACAACATGACCGCCGTATTTGAAACCGCCCGCATGTACACCGGGAAACCGCCTGTTCTGCCGCTCGACCGACTCTTCGGCGTAACCACATTTGAACTCGGGTGATTCGTGCCGAAGCCTGTTTCAAAGAACCTTTATTCAACATTGGAGATGTGGAACATACAGATGCTGCCGGCGACGGCGGCGTTGAGGGATTCGCATTGGGCCTGAAGGGGAATGGTGATTTTCTGAGTGGCGCGCTGCTGGAGCACATCGCTTACGCCGTGTGCTTCAGAGCCGATGGCGAGGATGGTTTTGTTGTTGAATCGGCTCTCATAGAGATTGGTTCCGCCGAGGCCGGTGGTGATGCAGAGTTCAAATCCTGCGGCCTGCAGATCTTCAATTTCATGATCGGTGATACTCCAGAGGTTGCAGTAAGCGAAGGTGCCCATGGTGGAGCGAATGACTTTGGGGCTGTAGGGATCGACGCAGTCGCCGTAGAGGAGAATGCCGTCGAATCCGGCTCCGACGGCGGAGCGGATGAGGGTGCCGAGGTTGCCGGGGTCGCGCAGGTTGTCGAGCAGCAGCAGGTTGCCTTTTTCGGGAACGGAAAAGGGTTGGGGGCTGTGTTTGATGATGCCGAGAATGCCCTGTGTGTTTTGAACGTCGGAAACCTTGTTGAGCAGCGGGTCGGGCAGGAGAACGGTGTCAATTGCTTTGGGGAGGCGCGGGTCTTCGATCCATTCCGGTCCAATGACCAGAGTTTCGAGCTGGTAGTTTCGGCTCGGATGGGAAAGGAGCGTATCGATTCCGCGCCAGCCTTCAATGATGAAGGATTGGCTTTGGCGGCGGGCCTTTTTGGTGTCGATCAGCGCGCGCAGCTGCTTAATAAATGGATTGGCGGCGGAGGTGATTTCTCTCATGGCAACATCCGGGTTGGTTAAGTTCTTTTGTCGAGGGCTTGGAAATTAGCCGAGGCACAATTAGCATGGCGAGAATTTTACGGAAGAAACCATAATGGATGTGTCCTTGTTAAATTCTCTGCCGGAATCGGTGCGCGTTGTGAACGATGCGCCGTTGAGTGAATATACCACCTTCGGCCTCGGCGGCCGCTGTCCTGCACTGCTGGATTGTCCGGATGCGGAAGCGCTTTGTGCTGCGGCGCAGCGGTTGGCCGAAGCGGGAATCGAGTTTGAGGTGATCGGGCAAGGGTCCAATCTCTTGGTGTCGGATGCGGGGATTGATTCGGTGGTCCTGCGGTATTGTGCGGAGGAGCATCCGGTGGTGTCGGTGGAGGGCTGCTGCGTCCGCGTCTCCGGAAATACGCTGTTGAACGATCTGGCCTGCACAGCGATTGAGCATGGGGTGGGGGATCTAACGTTCTGCTGCGGTATTCCGGGTACGGTGGGCGGAGCAATTGCGGGCAACGCGGGCGCGTTCGGCAGACAGATCGGCGATGTGGTGGAGTCGGTGCGTCTGATGGAGAAGGACGGAACGGTTCGAGAGGTTGCGCGGGAGGAGCTGGAGTTTTCGTATCGCTCGTCGGCGTTAAAACAGAGCGGGGCGGTGGTGCTGGAGGCGCTCCTTCGTTTGGAGATGTGCGATATTGAAGCGATGCGCTCGGAGCGTGATGAGATTATGGCGCTTCGCCGGAGCAAACATCCGGATTGGCGGAAGACGCCGTGTGCGGGCAGTGTGTTCCGCAACATTGAGCCGACCTCGGCGGCGGGGCGGCGTCAGGCCGCGGGCTGGTTTTTGGAACAGGCGGGCGCGAAGGCGTTCCGTGTGGGCGGAGCGCGTCTGTTTGATAAACATGCCAATATTATTGTCGCTGATGCGCAGGCGACGGCGGAGGATGTGTACCGGTTGTCGGAGATGATGATCAGTGCTGTGCGTGAAAAGTTCGGCTTTGAACTGACGCGGGAAATAAAGCTGCTGGGTACTTTCTGATCGGCCATATCAGAGGGTTTGCAAAATAATTATGGACAAAATTATTACACCGGACGTGCTCCTGAATTATTTTGTCCACAATTATTTTGTCGAATATTTCCCGTCGCTGCAGTTTGAGGGTGGTTTGTTTTAATGCGCAAAATGGATAAATTGAGAGGCAAGAACCTGATGGAAAAGATCCGTATTGGAATCAGCAAGTGCCTGATGGGCGAAAAGGTGCGCTACGACGGGCAGCATAAACATGACCCATATATCACCGGCGTGCTGGGACAATGGTTTGAGTTTGTTCCTGTGTGCCCGGAGGTGGAGTGCGGTATGGGCGTTCCGCGCGAGCCGATTCGACTGGAGGGCTCGGTGGAACATCCGGAGCTGGTTTCGATCAGTAAGAAAAATTGGACGAAACAGATGACGACTTGGTGCGAACGGCGCATTGAGGAGCTGGAGTCCGAGGCGCTGTGCGGTTTTATATTTAAGCGGAAGTCGCCGAGCTGCGGGATGGAGCGGGTAAAGGTGTATCCGGCGGAAAAGGGCATGCCGGAAAATAAGGGAACGGGATTTTTTGCAGCTGCGTTTATGCACCATTTCCCAGACCTGCCGGTTGAGGAGGAGGGGCGTTTAAATGATCCCGGTCTGCGGGAAAATTTTATTGAGCGGGTTTTTACGCTCAAACGCTGGCGAGAACTGCTCGCTGCAGAGATTGGCTCTAAAGGGCTGGTTAAATTTCATGAACAGCATAAATATTTGCTGATGGCGCACAGCATTCCCTTGTATCGCGAGCTCGGACGCATTACGGCCGATTTGAAAAGCCGTCCGATCGAGCAGATTCAGGCGGACTATTATGAGCTCTTGATGAAGGCGCTGGCGCTGCGTGCCACAGTAAAGAAGCATGTGAATGTGTTGCAGCATATGGCCGGCTATTTTAAGCGTGAGCTGAATAGCGATGAGAAGCTGGAGCTGCAGGAGGTGATTGACCGCTATCGCGACGGGCACGTTCCGCTGATTGTGCCGATCACGATTCTGAACCATTATGTGCGGAAATACGATGAACCCTACTTGAGGAATCAGTTTTATCTGAACCCGCATCCGATTGAGTTGCGGCTGCGCAATCATGTGTACTAAATGGATTTATGATTTTAGATTGCCGAGTGCCGATTTTTGGATCTGCGACGCCTTTATAACAGTTAACGGAGAAATCGATGCCGATTCATGAATATGCTGCGCACGATCCCGAACACGCCTGCGATCATTGCCGCGACGGTTTTGAGCAGGTGGAGGGAGTTCATGCGCCGGCGCTGGAGCGCTGCCCGAAATGCGGTGCGCCGGTGGTGCGTCAGCTCTCGGCTCCGTCTATCGGTCGATCGGAGAGCGGACTGCACGATCGAGCCAAGAGTGCAGGCTTTACGACGTATAAAAAGACGGGCAAAGGCGAGTACGAAAAAAAATATGGAGCATAGTGACGCTCGGATGCTGAAAAATAAGATGACGATTTAGGCGGACGGATTCCGTTAATCGAGGGCGTCTTGTGTACATAACGCGGTAAAAGGAGGAGAGCAAATGGAGATGAAGTTTAAGTGTGTCGGGTTGTTTTCAATGATCGTTATGGCGCAGGCGCTCGCTCAGGAGGCAAAACCCATTGTTCCGTTTGGATCGAATATTGGTCCGATCGAGCAGATGCGCCAGTCGCACGTCTTGGCGAGGACCCTTGCCAAACCGGAGGGTTCCGAATGGCGGGCCAAGGGCGACCAGCGGCGGACCTACCGCAATCCCGACACCGGGACGGAGATGCCGTTCCGCCTCTGTGTGCCGGATAGCTGGGATGGGAAAACCGAGTTGCCGCTGGTGATGTTCCTGCACGGTGCCGGAAGCAACGAAAGCACCTATCTCGATGCCAACAACAAGCAGATGGTCAAGCTCGCCAACGAGCATGGCTATATCCTCGTGTCGCCGCTGGGGGCGGATGGCGCTTATGGAACCTATCTGCGGCTGCCCGCCGTATTTGGGGCAGAGGACGAAGCAAACAAGATGCTGGCCGGAACCCGCACGCCGGAGCGAATCAGGTCGCAGGAAAACAGCGAGCGCGACGTGATCAACGTGCTTGAGCTGGT
Source organism: Pontiellaceae bacterium (assembly GCA_016937035.1). The sequence continues at coordinate 6,708 of JAFGWS010000078.1, read as the reverse complement.
GATGAACGAATATCCTGTCGATCGCGCCTCCATCTTCCTGATGGGGCACTCAATGGGGAGCGGCGGTACGTGGTACATTGGCGGCAAGTATGCCGGCTACTGGGCGGCGCTCGCCCCGATCTCTGGGCCGTTCGTCCAGAAATCGACCTATCCTTGGGACCGGATTCGGGACAAGCCGATCTTTATCACGGAAGGCACCGGGGCAACCCCTTCGCTGGAAGGCAGCCGGGCCATGCAGGCATGGATGAAGGAAGATGGATTCCGGGTCGAATACAAGGAAGTGGATGCGGACCATGGCGGCATGGTGCGCCTCGTCCTGCCATCGATCTTTGAATTCTTCGACCGCTGCCGCGCAGCGACGGAAGGCAAATAGAGAGACGATTGCGGGAACTGAAAAACAAGATGATCGTAGACGGAGCATCTTGCTCCGTTGTGCTCCTTGGAGCCTTTCACCACAACGAAGCTCGAAGCTTCGTCTAGAATCAACGCCTTAAAAGGGGCAAGGTGTTGGTCCGAAAGAGCCGATTATAACCGGCAGAGAATAGAGAATGTGCAGCGTCTTATAATGAAGGTAAAGCGAGCCACATTCGCCCCGAGTTATGTCTCGACGACCCCGTCGCGTGAAGAAGAGCGCAAACGAAAGCATCCTGGTCGTAGAAGCGACGTCCCCGTCGCATGCCCAAACAAAGAAGAGAGCAGACTGACCGCGAAACATGCGAAATGGCGCGAAAATGTTTTAAAAAAATCCGAGGTGACGAGGATAAGACCGGGATTTCTGCGGAATATATCCATAAGGTTTTGACACTCCGTTCTTTTTGGGTTCCTATGTCTCAAAAAGGCGCTCGACGGACCGTTCGCTTGGGCGAGCCGACAGAAATCAGGAGTATTTGGGTGAAATTACCAGATTACGGGATTGACCACTTGGAAGGCGCGAGAAGGAGATGTTCAAATGTTAGGACTAACACCTTTTATGTTTGAGCGAAGCTGGACGGATAAAATCCTAATCGGTGACTAAAAGATGAAGATACCACTATTCATGCTCACTGTCCTTCTGCTTGCATTGGGTTGCACACCAGACGCTCCGATGTCGGCCCCTAGCGCAGTCAAGTTCCATCCTGACTTTAATGCGAAGACGCAGCAGGGGGTTCAGAAGTTAGCTTCTCTTGCCTTGGCGCAAGGACTCGATCCGGAGGACTTTACGGCCTTTCGAAAACAGGGCGGGTTCGCCGTCTTCTCTGGCGGCACCTTTTCACGCCAGATCAAGACTGCGGATACTGAGCATCTCCTTGTCGTACAGATAGTCGAACCCATATCCATCCCCGGAACATCAGCTGAGCAACTCGTCTTGCTGAGCTCAGGTGGACGGATTCTCGACCGTCTTCAGTGCCACATGAATTCGAGGTACGGGAGAATAGTTCACGAGATCCTAGAGCAACCGGAACCCGACGGCACTCAGATTGTCCTCAGGTTTCAACCCCGGACGTCCAGCTGGTGGCACAACTGGCACACGATCAGCCATCAAGGTGCAATCGAGACGTTTAGAGACAAAGAGATAGAGGGAAGAGACGAATGGGACGAGAAGGGCCTGGTCCGTATTGCGATCCGCGATGACCAGTTCACCGTACTCTTCCCAAAAATAAAAAGGCAGGACCAGCCAATCGAAGAATCCACCGTACCCAAGTAAGGTCGTGGACGGACTCATCTGGTCCGGTAATTCTTTTCGTTGGAATAGAATAATGTGAAAAAATATCTATCAGCTTAGCTCTCATTTTAACGATAGTCGGAAGCCTTACCCTTTTTGCCGGATGCGCTTCGACAAAAAAAACGACTCTCAGGTTATGAATTTGTGAAATCGAAGTGAAAGGTGTCTGAAAGGTGCCAGTCCTAACATATAAAGATTCGATGGAAGGGGGGACTGTCGCAAGAAGGTATTTGAATGGTCTGTTCGAAAACAGACGGCGGTGCGGAATGAATGGATTTTGTGGATTGTTTCGGGTTTCGGAATTCGGGCTTAGGATTTTTGGAAACGAAGAAGGATGCTTCGTCTACGTCAGTCGAGCTTCTTCCTGGCGGCGGATCGCCTCTTCGTGCAGGGTCTGCATGATTTGCTCTACAAAGCCGGCTGAAAGCCCGAGCTTTGCGCCGAGCTCTTCGCGTTCGCGCAGAATTTCCTGCCAGCGGTGCGGTTGAAGGGTAGAGACATTCTGCTCTGCTTTCAGGGTTCCCATTTTACTGACAATTTCCATGCGCTGGGCGAGCATTTCCAGCAGGCGGCTGTCCATTTCGTCCACTTTTTCGCGCAGTTGGCTCATCGTTTTTTCAAACGCGGCATCGCCGCTTTTCTCATGCGGGTGCCGCAGTGCAGCGATCATCTGAAGAAATATTTCGGGCGTCAACTGCTGGGCTGCGTCGGAAAGGGCGCTGGGCGGATCCGGGTGTACTTCCACCATAAGGCCATCGAACAAAAGGTCCATGGCTTCCTGCGCGATGGCGGGGATGAGTTCCGACTTTCCGCAAATATGGCTGGGATCGCAGATCATCGGAATATCCGGCATTTTACGCATCAGCTCAATCGGCATTTTCCACGCGGGGGCATTGCGGTAGCGCATTTCTTGCGTGGAGCTGACGCCGCGATGAATGGCGCCGAGCTTGTTCAATCCTGCATTGGCGAGGCGCTCCAGCGCGCCGATCCATAGGCCCACGTCCTCGTTCATCGGATTTTTAACCAGTACCGGCATGTCGCAGCCCTTCAGTGCATCGGCCAGCGCCTGAACGGAGAATGGGTTGGTGGTGGTGCGTGCGCCGATCCAGACCAAATCGACGCCGAACTGGAGGCAGGCATCGACATGCGATGGGTCGGCCACCTCGGTGGCAATCTTCAGTCCGGTCTCACTGCGCGCCCGATCCAACCAAGCGAGTCCACGCAGGCCGACGCCCTCGAATGAGCCTGGTCGCGTTCGCGGTTTCCACAGTCCGGCGCGCAGATAGGTTACGCCGCGATCCGCCAGTGCGCGGGCAACCTGCAATACCTGTGCTTCGCTTTCGGCGCTGCACGGCCCCGCAATCAACAGTATGTTCCCAGTGGAAACGCCCCAGTTTTTCATTTTTTCTGTGTTCATAAAAATCCTCAGTTCCGTAATTCCGGGTTCTTTTTTATCAGTTTTCGTTCGACAATTTTTCTGATGCTGGAAAATACGATTAAAATCAAGGTAGCAGCGAATGTGATCCAAGGGAACAACCAGCCCGCGCGGGTGAAAAAAGTGCGGTATGTGCTCGGAGTAATTCGACCGGTTACAGCGCCGGTTTCCATGGGCGGAATGCTCTGGTGGACGCAGCCGTGGGGGTCGATGATCTGGGAAACTCCGGAGCTCGCGGCGCACGCAATCCAACGTGCATTTTCGGCGGCGCGTAACCTAAACAGCTGTTGGTGCTGCAGGTGCTGAGCGGTACTCCAATGTTGAGCATCGAAACTGAGCGCGGCAAAAAACTCGGCACCCAGCGAAACCATTTTTCGGGCGACTTCGGTATAATCGCAATCAAAGCAGATCGGTGTACTGAATGTTCCGAGATCAGTCTGCATGGGGCTGAAATCGCGGCCGGGAATTCCGTCGTTGAAGAAATGAACCGGTCGGGCTTTGTAGTATTCTCCGAGTACACCGTGTTGGTTCAGGAGAAGGGCGGTGTTGTGCCAGCCGCGGCTTTCCGGTTCCAGCGTTGTTTTGGTTCCGAGCAGCAGGGTTATGTTCATTTCAGCGCACAGGTTGGTCAGCGTTGAAAAATGATCTTTCATTTCCCGCACGTCATAGGGCAGTGCGTATTCCGGCCAGATGATCAGGTCGGGGTTTTTCGAGTGTTCTGCCCGGCTCAATTCTACGTAATCAGGCAGGTTGCACTCTTCGCTTTGTACGACGGTTACTGTAATGCTGTTTTCCTTATCCGGTTCAACCGGTTTCGGATGGAAGACTCCGAGTCCGATGATGCAGGCGGATAGGATAATTCCTGTCGGAAGTGTCTTGCGGTACACCAATCCGGCTCCGGCGGCTATAATCAGAAATGACGTGCCATAGGTTCCGATAATCGGAGATAAAAAGCTGGGACCCAATGCGGTACCCGGCGTGATCCATGGAAAGCGAAGAAAAAAGAGTTCGGAACGGTAAAACTCAAAGCCGGTCCACAACGTTGCGGCGAGGAGCAGATTCAGCGCGGCGGACTTGCTTTGTTTTTCCAGCGAGTTATACAGCAGGCAGAAGAAGCCGGTGAAGATGGATAAGATGAGATGGAGCGCGATCGCTGGAACGGAAAAAATATTGAAGAACCAGAACAGTGCCCCTGCGTATCCGACGATGCCCTGAGTCATGCCGAGGTAGTAGGCGCTCCTTGCCGTTGTATTTTTCACGGCAAGCAGAAGCGGTGGAAAAACCAACAGGATAACAGGCCACCAGCCAAACGCCGGGAAACAGAGCGGAAGCAGGGCTCCGCTCAAAACAGCCAATGCAATTCGGATGGGAAGTTTCATAGGCTCTCCGGCAGTTCGACGATTTCGATCGGGCATTCTTCGATGGATTCGAGGAAGAGGCGGCCGTACCATTGGTTCTGCACGCGGCTGTCGAGGATGGTGACGGTGCCGGTATCGGAGGTGCTGCGGATGAGTCGTCCGACGCCTTGGCGGAATTTCAGCACGGCTTCGGGGAGGGAATATTCGCAGAACGGGTTGCCTCCGGAGGCCTCGATCGACTCAAACCGCGCCTGAATGAGCGGATGGTCGGGGACGGCGAAAGGCAGGCGGGTAATAATCACATTACTCAGCGCTTCGCCCTGCACATCGACGCCCATCCAGAAGCGGTCGAGTCCGAACAGTACGCCCGCCTCGTGGTTGCGGAAGCGCTCAATCATCTGCTTGGGTGCCATGCCGGTGCCCTGCACAAGGAGCTCAAAGCCGTCGAGTTCAAAATCAAAGCGCAGTTCGTCGGCCACCTTTTTCATGAAGCGCGCATTGGTAAAGAGGACAAATGCGCGGCCACAGCTTTCGCGGACAAAATGGCGGATGGCCATGCCGGCGGCTTTCTCAAATTCGTCGGCGGAAGGCGGCGGCATGGCGGCGGGGATCTGAAGTCGCATTTGCCTTGCATAATCGAAGGGCGATCCGACGCGCAGTTCGGTGCAGGTTTCGGCGCCGATGCGGTGGCGGAAATAGGAAAGGTTATTGCCGACAGCGAGCGTGGCACTGGTCATCACCACGCACGGGATCTCTTCAAACAGTATTTCGCGCAGGACCGGGCCGACATCGACGGGCGCGGAGTAGAGCACCGGCAGGCGTCTGCGTCCCTGCGTTTCGGTCCAATAGACGTGGCCCTCCAGCGATTGGCGGAGAAAGGATTCCACGGTGTCGCGCAGCTCCAGCCCGCGGTTGCGGAGGCTCTTGATTTCGGCCGCGATGCCGTCGTCGTCGATGGTTTCGAGCAGGGTTTTCAGGTGGTGACAGAGATTGGTGATTTTCAGCGGGAGGTCGGTGTCGATCGGCGGCGGCTCAAAGATGCGCTTCTGGGTTTTCTGCGGACCGAGTTTAAAATGGGCGCGCACGTTTTCGAACAGCGTATCGGCGGCTTCGCGGCATTGGTCGGCCATAAATGCGCCCTTGCCGTCTTTGAGCATGGAGCAGAGGCCGCGCTGTTTTTCGCTGTGGATTCGGCGAATCCAATATTCGATCATGTAGAGCGAAAGGCGGATGCCCAAATGCGACGAAGCGACCTGCTCGATTTGGTGCGCTTCGTCGAAAACGACATAGCCGTAGCTGGGGAGCAGGGCGGCTCCATCGGCGCGGAGCGCCAGCTCGGAAAAAAAGAGCGAGTGGTTAACCACCAGCACCTGCGCGTTCTGCATTTTTTTTCGGGCGACCATGAAGTAGCAGTCCTGATGGAACGGGCAGCGCTTGCCGGGGCAGTTTCCGTGTTCGGCGCAGATGGAGCCCCAGACCTCGTGATCGGGTTGTTCCTCCAATTCCTGAACGCTGCCGTCGCCCAACTGTTTGTTGCCGGCGAGCGCGTAGATGGTGTCGAGCTGTTGCGCGCGCGCGTTGTCGAAGAGGTCGGCGGCGGAGCGGCGTGCCCGCTGGAGGCGGAGGAGGCAGAGATAGTTGGTGCGGCCCTTGACCATCACCGCATTAAACTCGCGGTCGAGCGTCTTGCGCACAAAGGGAATATCTTTGTGGATGAGCTGTTCCTGGAGGGTGATCGTATACGTGGCGATCACGCAGCGCGTTTCATGTTCCAGCGCGGAGAGAATCAGCGGAACCAGATAGGCAAAGCTCTTGCCTACGCCGGTGCCTGCCTCGACTGCAAGATGATGCTTCATCGTGGCGGAGTCGGCCACCGCTCGGGCCATTTTCTGCTGCTGCGGACGAATCTCAAACGCAATGCCGTCCTGTTCACAACGCTCTTCCAGCAGCCCGCCCGATTCAAAGAAACGGTCGGTCAGTTCGGGCGCAGATGAAATGGGCGCTGGATCGGGAAAAATCATGCTGAACACTCTATTCTATCTTCGTTCCGGAGGAAACGCCGTTGTTGAAAAAACGGAGCGGAAAAACTCTACGCACAGCCAAAATAGTTTCTTCGGAAACATATTAGCCTATAAACGGCAGTTGAACGGTACTTTTGGGTATAAAAGCTCTGTTTGCAGGGGGAAAGTTAAAAATTGAATTGCACCCAATGG
>JAFGWS010000077.1 GCA_016937035.1 Pontiellaceae bacterium | reverse complement strand
TTACCGCTGCTGCCTTCCGACCCTGACGGGGTTTCCCAGATTCCGTCATCCGGAGGCCTGTCTTCAACACGCTGCCGGGAATCGTTTTAATTGCTTCCCGGGTGAAAAAGAAAGCGGGACGATAGCCGGGCTTGAATCTCAAGGCAAGTCTGCGCCTCAGGATTATTGATTTTGTCTCGTCCGTAGAATCGGTGGTCAAGTCGATTTTTTTACCCTCCAATTTGGCGGAAGACCCTGTTTATAAAAGAGCGGATTCAGTGCGGGTTTTTTGAGGAAAACTTAGCGCGGATGCGCTCGGCGGTGTCATGGACGCGCTGGGTCATCTCCGGGAAACGGCGATGAATCCAGGCGCGGATTTTTCCGAAGAAGGGGACGTGGTCGGCCAGTAGAAAAACGCCCATGGCGACGAAGACCCAGCCTTGCAGGAAAGGGATGAAGCCTTGAATGACACCGAGCAGGATGCATAACCAGCCGAGAATGTGCCGGATCACCAGCCGTGTATGTTTATTTCGGAAGAGTCTTTTCATCAACTTACCGCTTTCAATCTGTGCAAAAATTAATCGTTGCCGGGGAGGAGGTCCGACAACGATTAAGATAGCACAAACCGCCATGCGGCGGTAAGCAGTAAAAATCACGAATGAAAGGAAGTTCGGCTTGAATCTCTTCGTTCCTCTGCCTCACTTCCTCACCGCGACCGCCAGAGGGGGAAACAGCGGTGTGGTGCGGTGATTCTGTGATTTAGGCGGATAGACCCTCAAGCTCTTCCCAGCGTTCAAAACTTTTTTCGAGTTCCTGCGGAATGGTTTCAGCGCGTGCGGTTGCGGTTGCAATTTTTTCTTTATCCTGCTGATAAAAGAGCGGATCAGTCATGGCCTGTTGGAGAGTTTTGAGCTCCTCTTCGAGCTGCTCGATTATGATCGGCAGATTTTTCAGCTCCTCGCGCTCTTTATTCGTCAGCTTGCGGGAGGTTTTTTTCTTTTCCTGCGGGAGAGCCGCTTTCTTCTCTGCGCTATCCGACTTTTGGTTGGCGCTCTGCAGGAGCCAGTCGTCGTACCCGCCTGCATATTCGCCGATACGACCGCCGCCTTCAAACACCAGCGTACTGGTGACGACCTGATTGATGAAGGAGCGGTCGTGGCTGACGAGCAGGAGTGTGCCTTCATAGTTCATCAGTCGCTCTTCCAGCAGCTCGAGCGTTTCCATATCGAGATCGTTCGTCGGTTCGTCGAGCACGAGCATATTGGAGGCTTTGGTGAAAAGTTTAGCCAACAGAAGGCGGTTTCGCTCTCCGCCGGAGAGAATGTTTGCAGGGGAGCGCGCGCGGTCGGGCGTGAACAGAAAATCCTGTAGATAGCCGAGCACATGCTTTTTGCTGTCGCCGATCTGGATCATATCGTCGGCACTGACGTTTTCGGCCACGGTTTTGGAATCGTCGATTGTGTCGCGGTGCTGATCAAAGTAAGCGACTTCCAGTTTGGTTCCGTGCGTTACAGAACCTCGGTCGGGCTGGAGTTGATCGAGCAGGATCTTGATCAGCGTCGATTTTCCGCAACCGTTGGGGCCGATGATCCCGATTTTGTCGCCGCGCATTATTTCAGTACTGAAATCGGCGATGAGCGGGCCGTTTCCATAATTCTTCGAAATATTTTTCGCGGTGATTACCTTTCGTCCGGAGAGATCCGCTTCAGCAATCTGGAGGCTGACCGTTCCGACGCGCTCTCGCCGTTGGCGCCGTTCGCTGCGCATCTGCTCCAGCGCGCGGACGCGCCCTTCGTTACGGGTGCGGCGCGCTTTAATGCCCTTACGGATCCAGACCTCCTCTTGAGCCAGTTTCTTATCAAACTGCGCCCACTGTTCGGCCTCGCCGTCGAGCAGCGCCTGTTTTCGTTTGAGATAGGTGTCGTAATCGCACGCCCAGGAGTGGAGCTGACCGCGGTCGAGTTCAACAATGCGCGTGGCGAGCTTACGGAGAAAGGCGCGGTCATGGGTCACAAAAACAAGCGTTCCGCGATAGCGCAGCAGAAAGTTTTCAAGCCACTGAATCGATTCAATATCGAGATGGTTGGTCGGCTCGTCCAGAACGAGAATGTCCGGATCGCAGACCAGAGCTTGAGCCAACAACGCCCGGCGTTTTTGCCCTCCGGAGAGTTCTTCGAACCGCAGGTGATTTTCCAGCGTTACCAGTGAAATTGCTTTATCGACCGCCTGATGCATCGAATAATCATCCGAGGGATCGTGCAGCCCCTGAATCACCAACTCCTCCACCGTGCCTTGAAGATCGTTCGGCACGGTCTGGCGCAGGCGCCGCACCTTTAGGCCCGGCTGGCGGATGAGCTCGCCATCGTCCGGTTCAACGCTCCCTTCAATGATTTTGAGCAGCGTTGATTTGCCTTCGCCGTTACGACCGACCAAGCAGATGCGCTCGTTGCGCTCGATCTGCAAAATTGCGCCGTCGAGCAGCTGCGGTCCGCCGAATGCCTTATGAATATTCTGTAAACTGAGCAGTGCCATAATCTCTGACTCTTCGTTGGTAAAAGCCGCGTATTTTCCAGATTTTATACCTGTTTGGAAGGATAATATTGCCCCTGTGCGCTCTGTTTCTATGGCGGCGGGAATTTCCAGGTCAGACGGCAACGCGTGCGGGGAAAATGTTGGCACTTATTCCGTAAAATCCTGTTTCAGCTTATCTCGATCCGGAATTTCGCGGTGCCGAGGGGTAATCGGCAAGATTGCGAAATGGTAAGATTTTAAGCTAATTCACTTGACGAAGGGGAAGATACGTTTTACCAGTGGCCTCGGCAAGGTGTATTCTTTGCCGGGAAATAAAGAGGTGAAGCGCTATGGGCGAAAAAGCGGGCGAGGTAATCAAAATCAATGAAATGCCGGACTTTTTCGAGGAGGGCATTTTTCCTTCGGAGAGGTTGCTGACGGGTAATACTGAAGGCATGATTTCCAGGGTAATTGGAAAGGAATTTCTTCGGAGCATTGTTGCCGAGTTTATGGAGCTGGTGGGAACGTCCTGTACGATTCGCGAACGCAACGGCGATCTTGCCTGCGGGATCGTGGGGTCAGATTGGTGCAGCTGCCTGCGGCAGGCCTCAAATTTTCCGAACCGGGATAAACGTAAGGCCGTGTGCGATGAATCTTGCTGGACCGATATTTCGAAGAGAAGTATCGAGGAAAAGCGGACGATTGAAACTGTTTGTCATGGGAGAATGCATGTTTTTGCAGTTCCTATTATTGCGAACGGCGAAGTATACGGCGCGATTAAGGGCAGTTATGGTTCGCCTCCGGGGGATGAGCGGGCGTTGTCGGAAATTTCTGAAAAATACAATATTGAACGCTCCATGCTTGAGGATGCACTTAAACGGCATCCGATCCATTCTGATGAAATGATCTATGTGGCTCGGCGTCGTTTGTCGAATTCAGCGTTGTTGATTGGGAAGCTGATAGAAGCGCATCTGAATGAAAGAAAACTTCGCGAGAGTGAAGCGCTGATGCGCCTTGTGATTAAGCATGATCCTGACGGTGTGGCGGTTTTGGACCGGGATATGATTTTCAGGGCCTGCAGCGATCGGTTCGTTGAGGATTATGATCTTGTTGGGGAGGATGTGCTCGGTCGAGCTTTTTATGACGTGCTGCCCGACTTTACATTGCGTTGGCGGGAGGTTCATCAACGGGTGCTACAGGGCTGTGTGGAGCGCAATGAAGACGATGCGTATAAGCGCTCCGACGGATCCGTTTGTTATACGCGCTGGGAATGCCGGCCTTGGTATGCGGAAGGGGGAGCGATTGCCGGCACCGTTTTTTATTCGGAAATAACGACGGAGCGCAGGCGTGCGGAGTTGGCGTTGCATGAGGCCAAGGATGCTGCGGAGCAGGGCATGGCGGAGCTGGAGGCCGTGCTGGGACATGTTAAAAGCGGCATTGTTGTTTTTGATATGCAGGAGATGGTTGTCCATGTAAACGAGACATTTGCTCGAATCCATGGGTATGAAAGCACGGCGGGATTGATGACGGATTGCGAGTTTTTTAGAAAAAATTTTCAACTCTACAGTTATCCTGAACGCACGGCGTTGCCGCATGAAAAGTGGCCGCTGCAGCGGTTGTATCGCGGGGAACTGCTCGAAAATGTGGTTTATTATCTTCATCGGCACGATTCCGGGCGTGAGCGGGTGGTCAGTTTTTATGGAACACCGATCTGTAATGCGGACGGCGCGGCAGAGCTGGAAGTTCTTATTCTCGACGACATTACACAGCAGTTGGAGGCGCGTGCACAATTAGAACAAAGTGAGCGGATGCACCGGAAGCTCTTTGAAGCATCGCCCTTGGGTATGTTTGTCATTTGTATGGAGAACGATCGGGTTCTCAATGTAAATGACGTTGGGTGTGGGATGCATGGATATGAGCGCGAAGCATTAATGGACTTTTCGGCACGGACGTATCTCTTCGATGAGGAGGCTTCGCCAAAAGAGTATGATCGTTTTCGGGATGCGATTCTTCGCGGGGAAAACTTTTCAACAACGGGTTTTAGTCGGCGTAAAGATGATTCGGTGTTTCCGGTTGAGTTGTTTGGGACGCCTGTGGCGTATCATGGAAAATCGTGTGCGTTGGTTTTGGCTGAGGATATCACAAGGCGCAGGGCGCGGGAGGAGAAGGAGCGGCTGATGCAGGAGCGTATGGAGCAGACGCAGCGGCTCGAAAGTCTGGGTGTGCTGGCCGGCGGCATTGCGCACGATTTTAATAACCTGCTGATGGCCATTATGGGTTATGCTGATCTGGCACTGATGGATCTGTCTCCGCTCTCTCCGGCAGCAAGTGATATTGCAGAGATCAAGGTTTCCTCCAAACGAGCCGCCGATCTCTGTACGCAATTGCTGGCCTATTCGGGCAAGGGGCGGTTGGAGGAAAAAAACTTTTCCATCAGCGAACTTGTTGAGGAAATGGTGCATATGCTCAAGACCTGCATTTCGAAAAAATGTGTGCTTAACCTCAATCTGAAAAAAGATTTACCCATTACGGTGGGCGATCCCTCGCAGATGCGGCAGATTATTATGAATTTTGTCCTGAATGCGTCAGAGGCCATCAGCGAAGGCAGCGGGGTGATCACGGTTACGACCAGCACAATGGTTTGCACAATGGAATATTTTGAAGCCGGATATGTGCTCAAACCCGAGACGCCCGGGCTTTATGTCGCGCTTGAGGTTTCTGATAACGGATCGGGCATGGATGCCGAAACACTCAATCGAATCTTTGAACCGTTCTTTACAACCAAGTTTTCGGGTCGTGGACTCGGGCTTTCGGCTGTTCTGGGGATTATTCGTTCGCATGGCGGCGGACTTCGTGTGTATTCCGAGCCTGGTGTGGGAACCACCTTTAAGGTTCTTTTCCCCGTGGTTCAGGGGGGAAGTGCAACCGCAGATGTTCTTTCGGTGGAAGATGAGGCTGCCGATCTGAACTGGCGCGGACACGGGACCGTTCTGCTGGTGGACGACGAGGAGCCGGTACGCTCCGTATGCTGCCGAAAGCTCAATCGTCTGGGTTTTGATGTTCTGACCGCAGAGAACGGATTGGACGCCGTAGCGCTTTATCGAGAAAAATGCGACGAGATTGATCTGATCATTCTTGATCTGACCATGCCTAAAATGGGTGGAGAAGAGGCTTTCCGTGAGCTGCGTGCCATTAATCCGGCTGCAAAGATTGTTCTTTCCAGCGGATACACGAGGATGGATGTGATTTCGCGGTTTTCCGGGAAGAAGATTTCCGATTTTCTTCGCAAGCCGTTCACAATGGCAGAGTTGTTGATTGTTTTGTCCAATCTTCTTCCGGAGAGTTTCGGTTCTGCATAGATTATTACGGGAAGACCTTTCGATACAGCGTTGGAGATATAGCGGTCAAAACAGGTCAGAAATGAGATAAAACTGGATTGGTAAAAAAATAGATTTTTTGTTGACTTTTTCTCGGGTGCTTATATTTTACTGCCGAGTTCATCAGTACGCCTCTGTGGATCGTCGCGGGCATCACGGGGTGCCCTGCAAGCCGAATGAGTCGGGACAGGCATGGCGGCGGTGATGGGCAATGAGAGATAAGTAGAATGGAAAAAAGACTGTATGTAGGCAATTTGTCCTATAGCACCACGGAAGACTCACTTGAAGAGCTGTTTCAACAAGCAGGAACGGTTGTTAAGTGCGAGCTCATGCTTGATAAGTTCACCAGCCGCTCCCGCGGTTTTGCCTTTATTGAAATGGCAACGCACGAGGAAGCTCAAAATGCGGTTGATATGCTCAATGAACAAAATCTGGACGGGCGTAACCTGCGTGTGAACATTGCGCGTCCGCGTGAAGAACGTCCTCCTCGTCGCGAAGGCGGTGGATACGGCGGCGGCGGACATGGCGGCGGCGGACACGGTGGTGGTCGCGGCGGTCGTGAGCGCAGCGGCGGTGGCGGCGGATACAATCGCGACCGTTACTAAAAATCAAATATAGATTTTGATGAGACCGCCCTGTTTATTCGGGGCGGTTTTTTTTGTATTCAGGGGGCGTGGCGGCAGAAAACAACAGGGTGGAGAAGATGCGGAATATAATTTGGGATTGGAACGGAACACTATGGGACGATACAGCGCTGTGTCTGGAGATTAACAATCACATGCTCGTGCGCAGGAGCCTGCCGCCTATCACCATCGAAATGTATCGTGATACGTTGTGTTTCCCGGTTGATCAATACTATTGTCAGCTCGGGTTTGACTACGATGTGGATCCATACAGTAGTCTGGCGCACCAGTTTATCGATGAATATACCCGGCGTCGGTTTGAGTGTCCCCTTCATAAAGGAGCGAAGGCGCTGATACAGCGCCTCTATGATCAAGGCTGCCAACAAGCGGTTCTTTCTGCGTATCAGCACGAAACGCTGCTCCAAGCGATTGATTATTTCCAGTTGCGGCCGTTTTTCCGCGATATCATAGGCCTCAACGATATCTACGCTGCCGGAAAGGTGGAGAATGGAATTAGATATATCGCCTCTTCCGGCATGAAGTCGTCAGAAGTATTTTTCATCGGGGATACGATTCACGATTTTGAAGTGGCCGAAGCCATGGGCGTACAATGCGTTTTGATTGCTCACGGCCACAACAGCCGAGCCCGTCTTGAGTCCTGTGGTGTACCGGTGTTTGATTCGCTGGATGCGCTTGGTTTCAGGGCTTTGTTGGGGGTGTAATGCGGGTCGGTTGTGGCCGGCAGCATTAAAAATATGATCCAGGGAGTAAACGAGGCTTGAATTCGCTGGATCAGGCCCGTTCTATTGTTCCATGAAAATTTTGGGAATTGAAACCTCGTGCGACGAAACCGCTGCGTCTGTTGTGGAAAACGGGCGTAACGTGTTGTCGAATGCCATTTATTCACAGATTGAAAAGCACCGTCCGTACGGCGGTGTGGTGCCGGAGATTGCCTCGCGCAATCATGTGGTCAAGCTGCCCGGCATTATTCGCGATGCGCTCGACGATGCAGGCGAAACCTTCGACTCCATCGATGCCGTTGCTGTGACGTACGGACCAGGGCTGGCCAGTTCCCTGCTGATCGGTTACTCCGCTGCAAAAACCATGGCACTGCGTCTTAGGAAGCCGCTGATTGGTGTGAATCATCACGAAGGCCATCTCCACTCCGTCTTTATGCGTGCGGACGCGCCGGCGGCAGAGGATGTTTTTCCGATGCTCGGTCTGTTGGTTTCCGGCGGGGACAGCAGCTTGGTGTTGATGCGCGGAACGGGATTGTATGAAGTGCTGGGCCGGACGATCGATGACGCGGCGGGCGAGGCGCTCGATAAAGCGGCAGCGGTTTTAAATCTTGGTTATCCCGGTGGGCCGATCATCCAGAAAACCGCCGAAGGCGGCAACCCAGACGCTATTCGTTTCCCGCGTGGACTCGACCATGTGGACCGCGGCAAGTGGGCCTATAAATATGAGCGTGACTTCTGTTTTAGTTTCAGCGGCCTGAAAACGGCCTTACTGACGCATGTGAAAAAGCTCGATCATGCGCCGGAGGACGATGAGCTCCGCGATATTGCGGCGAGTTATCAGGAAGCGGTCTGCGATGCGCTGGCGTCTCGCGTGGAGCGCGCGCTCAAGCGGTTTCGGGTCAAGAGCTTTGCCTGTGCCGGCGGCGTTTCGATGAATGCCGTTCTTCGCCAAAAACTGTCGGACCTTTCGCAGAAGACGGGCGATGTGTTGCTCCTCTGTCCGCCGGCGCTCTGTACGGACAACGCCGCCATGATTGCCGGCGCGGCCTATGAAAAATATCGTCTCGGAAAAACCGCTCCGGAGCCGCAGGATGTGAACCCGAATCTGCGTTTGGTCGATTGGATTTAAGGATGTCCGAGGCGTATCAATATTTATTTGGTCCGGTGCCTTCGCGGCGGTTGGGACGGTCGCTGGGGGTGGATCTGATTCCATTTAAAACCTGCACACAGGATTGCGTTTATTGCCAGTTGGGCGAAACGCCGTGTACGGTGAGCGAACGAGCCGAGTATGTTCCAATGGATGCCGTGCTGAGCGAGCTGGAGCGATGGAAGGCTTCGGGCGGGCAGGCGGATCACATAACGCTCGCGGGCTCCGGGGAGCCGACGCTGCATCTGCGCTTTGATGAGGTTTTTAAATGGGCTCGGGAACGCACGGAGGTGCGTTCGGTGCTGCTGACGAATGGTTCGCTGCTCTATCTGCCTGAGGTGCGCGATGCTGCGGCGCGGGCGGATAAGGTGAAGGTGACGCTGAGCGCGTGGAATGAAGCGAGTTTTGAGCAGATGCATCGACCGGCGCAGGCGATTACGTTTGAGCGGTTGGTGGAGGGGGAGCGGGCTTTTCGGGAAATGTACAGCGGCGAACTCTCGGTGGAGGTGTTCATTGTCGACGGTATGAACTCGCAGATTGAGCAGTGCCGTAAGATTGCCGAAATTGTGCGTTCGATTCAGCCCGACCGTATCGATATTAATACTGCGGTTCGTCCGCCGGCAGTCGCTCACGTACAGCCCTCTTCCCCTGAGCATCTGCAAGAGCTCGCTGCCCTTTTTGGAGATAGAGCCGTTGTAGCCGCATCCTTCAAGCAGACGGAGGTGTCGACGGATATCGTCAGCAGGGAAATGCTATTGGGGCTGATCAGACGCCATCCGGCGCGCGCGGAGCAGTTGGCGCAGGAGTTCGGGGTGTTGCCGGAAAAGTTAAAGCAGACGTTGGCGCTGATGGTTTCGGAGGGGCAGCTGTTGATGCAAGACCGCGGCGGTGAGACCTATTATTTTTGCCGAGGCTGATTTCCGAAGAATTCAGGAAATTGGTGCGCTCTCAGCCCTCCATCGCAATGGATGGTGGTACCAATTGTTCCCCCGGCCTTATGTGTCACGAAACGGATATGCGCGTGCGGGTTAAATAGTCTGAAGTTTGGGGTTTACATAATATCGGTTAATGCGGTAAACGCATGGGCGCGTAGGAGGTGATTATGAAGACGTTGCTGGCAGCGGTCGATTTTTCGAAAAGCACGGCTCCGGTGCTTGAGCAGGCATCCACTCTGGCAAAAGCACTGGATGCCCAGTTGTGGATTTTGCATGTCGCCACCGATGAAGATCCGATGGCCTATGAGATCACCGGCCTGGATGAGAACTTTCTGACAGGGCCTTCATGTGTGCCGGAATACGTGCACCTTGCGCGCGATTTATGTGCCAACGAACTGAAGAAGGAACATTCTGCGCTGCTTTCAATTTCGGCCCATCTTCGGAGTTTGGGCATCGATACCCGGGCGATTCTGCTGAAGGGAAGGCCAGCGGAGCTGATCCTTAGAAAAGCAGAAGATCTGGAGGCAGATATTGTTTTGATGGGATCGCATGGTCACGGGGTATTCCGCAAGGCGCTCCTCGGCAGTATTTCGGAGGCGGTGATGCGCCGTTCCACCTGTAATGTCATGATTGTGCCGACGATTGAAAAAGAGACTTTAAAATTTCAGCGGCATCCGTACCCTGTCCAGACATTTCAACACAGGGGTGCTCATGCTCAAAACAATTGTCGATCAGGCAGTCCGCGGAACGGGCTGCACCAAAACGGAAGCCCAAACGCTGATTGAGCTGCCGGAGGGAGAGCTTTTTCCCGGTGCGACCCGTATTCGCGACGCGCATTTCGGTCATCGCGTACAGCTTTGCTCCATCATTAATGCGAAGAGCGGGAAGTGCGATATGGATTGCCGCTTCTGTTCGCAGAGTGGGCATAACTCCACGGCTATTGAAGTCTATCCCTTCATCGAACGTACTGCGCTCAAACAACAGATTGAGGAAATTGTTGCCGATGGCCGACGCCTTTGCGGCGTGGTGACCAGCGGAGGGAAGCTTTCCGGAGCAGAACTTCAGGAGTTGGAATCGGTGGTGCAGGAAATCGGAAAAAATGCTCCGGCGCCGGTCTGTGCTTCGCTGGGTCGATTGAGAGCGAACGAGCTGGCCCAGCTCAAGGCTGCCGGCATTCGGCGGTTTCATCATAATCTGGAGAGCTCAGAAAATTATTATCCCTCCGTCTGTTCTACCCAGAGTTGGAGACAGCGCTGTGAAACCGTAAAAGCGGCACAGGCGGCCGGATTGGCGGTCTGTTCGGGAGGGCTCTTTGGGCTGGGGGAAGGTTGGCAGGATCGGATTGATCTTGCGCTTGAACTGCGGGAACTGGGTGTGGACAGCGTGCCGATCAATTTTCTTTATGCGCATACGGGAACGCCGATGGCAGGTAACAAACCGCTCTCTGCTGAGGAAGCGCTGCGTATTATTGCGTTGTATCGCTATTTGCTGCCCACCACAACGCTTCGTGTTTGCGGTGGACGGTCCCATGTTCTGGGTTCTCGCCAGAAGGAACTTTTTGCGGCGGGTGCAAACGGACTAATGACCGGAAACTATCTGACGGTCGCCGGTTCTCAATATGAGGCGGATCTGGAGATGATTGCCGAGTGCGGGCTCGTGGTTCAGGAGCCCTGATCATTGAGCAGCTCTTCCATCGTCGAGAGCAGCAGCTCTGTTGTAAACGGCTTTCCCAGCAGGATGGCGTTTTCCGGGATCTCTTCCTTTTGCAGCTCGACGGAGGAATAGCCCGACATAAATAAAACCTTGATCTGTGGAAAGAGCTCCTTCATTGCAATCGCCAGCTCCAGACCGCCAAGGCCGGGCATAACGATATCAGAAAAGAGCACATCAATTCCGCCCGTGTGCGTGCGCGCAATTTTGATGCCTTCCCATCCGTCTTCTGCGGTCAGCACGGTATAACCCTGTTGGGTAAGTGTCTGTCCAACGAATTCGCGAATCATCGGATCATCTTCCGCCAATAAAATGGTTTCGGAGCCTCTGGGGTGATTGGCGGCTGCCGGTTTTTCTTCCTTTCCCTTGGACGGGATCGGCTTATCGTCTTCTCTTTCTTCTTCATTCGCCTCGAGCGGATCGGCAATCGGCAGGTAGAGGCAGAAGAGCGAGCCTTTTCCGGGAGCGCTTTCAACATGGGAAAATCCGTGATGTTCTTTAAGGATGCTTTTAACAATAGCAAGGCCAAGCCCGGTTCTGTTTTCTTCCTGTTTGGTGGTATAAAATGTTTCAAAAATCCGTCCCATCACGTCTTCATCCATGCCGCATCCGGAGTCGCGGAATGAAATCTCGGCATACTGACCGTCCGAAAGTTTATTCGGCTTTCCGCACTCATCGTTGGCAATCATTCGGGTTTTCAGCCCAATACTGATTTGGCCGCCGTGCGGCATGGCATCGCGGGCATTTACGGCCAGGTTCATCAACAGCTGTTCGACTTGCGGGGGATCCATCTTAATCATCACCGGCTCGCCGGAAACTTGAACAGCAAGCGTAATTCGTTCGCCGACCAGCTGCAGAAGCATCTTTTCGGAATCAAACACCGCATGGTTTAAGTCGATCAAGGTCAATTTTTTCTGTTCGCTGCGGCTAAAATTCATCAGCTTTCGGGTAATCGAGGCGGCTCGGCGTGTGGCATCCACGACTTC
The DNA here is from genome assembly GCA_016937035.1 of Pontiellaceae bacterium. The sequence continues at coordinate 2,250 of JAFGWS010000077.1, read as the reverse complement.
CTGAGCATACTGTTCGACCTGTTTCCCCTGCGGGTTGGAAACGATCAGGGAGGAATATCCGTCGATAATGGTCAGCAGGTTATTAAAGTCGTGTGCAATATTACCGGCCAGTTTTCCCAGCGACTCCATTTTCTGTGCCTGCTGAAGCTGTTTGGCCAGTGCCGCGCGCTCCTTCTCCATAAACTCATGTTCGACGGAGGGGATAACGATGTGTTTGTTAATTAAGAAACTGAAGATCAGCAGCAACCCGATGCCGCCGAGAAGAAAGATAACAATCGGACCGGCAATAGCCAAGGGGTGCGCTCCCGAGCCGTCGAATATATCGCTGAAAGCTGAAAGGAGGCACGTGAGGCAAGCGCCGGCAATTACCGATGAAACGATCAATGTCACAAACAGAATCCAGAGTATTTTACCCTTTAAGTTCATCCGTTTTCCCTTCAGTTTGCATCCTTTCGAATAGAGTGGGCTTTCTCTGCCTTACATCTGTTTTGCCCATGTCTCAAAGTTTTGTAACATGCGGAGTCCGACGGACTGCGATTTTTCCGGGTGAAACTGCGTTGCAAACACATTGTCTTTCCACGCGCAGGAGCAGTATTCAATTCCATACTCCGTTTTGCCGGCCACGACCGATGCCTCTTCCGGGCAGACATAGAACGAGTGCACCAAATAAAAAAACGAGCCCGATTCAATTCCTTCAAACATAGGGCAACCCGGCTGTACTTCATCCACCCGGTTCCATCCGATCTGCGGAACCTTCAGCTCCCGTGGAAGATCAAAGCGCTTAACGCTTCCCGGCAGAATGCCCAACCCCTCGACGCCGGGCGTTTCTTCGCTCGAATCAAACAAGGCCTGAAGCCCAAGGCAGATGCCCATCATCGGTTTTCCTGAAGCGATCCAGTTGCGGATTGCTTCCACAAAATCGTGCTCCACTAAATGCCGCATACAGTCACCAAATGCTCCAACGCCCGGCAGTAGTATGGCTCGGCACTGCGCCATCTCTTCTTTACGCGTAATAATCTGCGCGTCCAAATTCAGAAACCGGAATGCGTTGGATACGCTCCCCAGATTTCCCATCCCATAATCGATTATACCAATCATTCTGTAATCCTGCTTAATTCGAAGCCGGGACCATAAGCCGCTGGCATCGAAAATGACACGAAAAAGATAGTTTCAATTTGGGGTTTTTCTTCTCGGCATCTCTGTCTGTGATCGGCAGATTGGCGAACAGACTCTTAAAAAAGACTCTGGAGTAACGCCTGCAACCACTTTAAGCTCTGCTGCCAATGAATAAAAGCAAGCTGTTTTATTGGACGAGAAGTACACGGATGCTCTGGCGGAGTGCGCTGGTGCTTGCGCTGATCATGATCGGGCTTGGAGCCGCAGTCAGTTTTCTCAATGCAGAAGGTCGTGATGCTGTTGTTCTTCTGCTTTCGGATCTCTCGGAGATGAATTCCGAGTCGGAGTTCGGCTTAACATCAGAACAGTACGATGCACACGTTCGAGCCGTTAATAAAACGTTGGTCGAGGTGTTGTCCGGTGTCCAGCCGTTTTATGCCAAGCTTGATGATTTAAAACGTCTCGGTGTGCTGGCTGAAGAATTTGAGGGGATCCGTTTTCCTGCGCAGAAAGAGATTTCTGTGATCAGTGAAGCGGAGTATGCGGTAGCTTCCTCATTTTTCAGGGCGGTATCGGCGACAGGCGCGGAAAAAGTCGCGGCAATACAGAAACTCGATGAGTTAGCGACTGCTGAAGAACCTCTGCCGTGTGCAAACTATGCGCTGGCGTTTTTTTTTGAGACACAGAATTATGTAGCGGCCGTTGCGGCCTATCAGCGGGAGGCAAAGCTGTTTAATCTGGATGCTGCCCGCCGGAGTGTGGTGAGGGTTTATGTCGAGCACAGTCAATACGGGAAAATAAAGAAACTCCAAAGAGATCCGGAATATGCTCCGTTTGTTACGCCGCTGGTTCAGCGGGAAATGGCGCTGGCGGATATGGACTGGCCATCGCTGATTTCGACGTTGATCCCGGCGGCGTATGAACGAGTGGATTGGGGAATGGTGGTGTTGGCGTTGGTGACGGGGCTGGTGTGGAGCCGGATTTTGCTTCGCTTTAATGGTCCGTTTTCTGTTCGGTCTCGCCCGGTTCAATTGGCACTTCCGGCGTTGCTGCTGGGTGCGCTTTCGGCTCATGCCACGATTCTGTTTATCTTCTGGCAGGATTATCAATTGGGACTGAGCGAGCCGCCGGACA
>JAFGWS010000076.1 GCA_016937035.1 Pontiellaceae bacterium | reverse complement strand
ACCCTCGACCCGAGAAATTGGAGGTCTCAGCGCCAAAAACCCCAATGTTTTCAGATGAAATAGGGCCAAACAGTTAGATTAAGGATACGTCAAAATCTGACCGATAACTCCAGCATCGGCGATGGAGGGAAAAGTCGCCAAATCCCTGAGCGCTTGAATTCGTACGGCGCATCGCTATAGTTTCCGCCTTTTGAGGAAATGATGAACGATACAACTTCCATAGAACCGGGCGGATTTGAGCACCGCTTCGGCGGACTGTTTCGGCTCTACGGCGCGGCCGCCGTGGAAAAACTGCGCAGCGCGCATGTGCTGATTGTCGGCATCGGCGGCGTCGGCTCCTGGGTGGCCGAAGCGCTCGCCCGCAGCGGCATCGGCCGGCTGACGCTGGTCGACTGGGACGACATCTGCTTTTCCAACACCAACCGCCAAATTCACGCCATGACCGGCACCGCCGGGCGCGCCAAAGTGGACATTCTCGCCGAGCGTATTCGACTGATTAACCCACTGTGCACCGTTACGCCGATCCGTGAATATTATTCCGAGAAGAACGCCGAAGAGCTCATCTCAACCGATCTCTCCTACGTCGTCGATGCCATCGACCACAAAAATGCCAAGATCCATCTGATCACCCACTGTAAGCAACTCGGCGTGCCTATTATTGTTTCCGGCGGTGCAGGCGGACGGGTCGATCCCTCACAGGTGCGCATCACCGACCTGCGCGACTCGTATAACGATCCTCTGCTCGCAGCTATCCGCAAACAGCTGCGCCGCAATCTCGGCATGCACGGTCAGCATAAGAAAAAGTTTCAGATTCCCTGTGCGTTTTCCGCCGAAACCATCCGCTATCCCGACGCCGACGGAGGTATCGTCTTCCATAAACCGCCGGTAGACGGAGCGCCGCAGCAGCTTGATTGCCGCTCCGGATTCGGTGCCGCCGTGTTTGTGACCGGCAGCTTCGGCTTCGCCATGGCCGCCCGCGTCGTGAACGATCTTGTCGCCGGGAGCGCTGGGATCCGCCAATAGGCTTCCTCGCGAAAAAACAATGCGATCCTCGCTAATCCTGAACATGTCGCCTTCAATATCCCCGCGAATATGAAGGTCTGCGACATCGTCCAATTCTACAGCGCATTCAGCGGTGGCGTTAAACGGTACATCGACGACAAGATCCGTTTTTTCGCCACAATCCCGGACATCGAACATGTCGTCATCATCCCCTCCGATCGCAATACCGTTTCCGTGGTTGGGCAGACGCGCATCCATGAAATGAAATCCATACGGCTTCCGGGGTCGAAAAGCTACCGACTGCTGGTCTCCCGCAAGCGCATCGGCAAGGTACTCGACCTGGAGCAACCGGATATCATCGAGGTTGGCGATCCATACCACACGGCGTGGATCGCCCATGGATTGGCCCGAAGGAAAAGCATTCCAATCATCGCCTACTACCACTCGGACTACCCCCGCGCATTGGGGCGGACTGTTTCGAAATATGTTGGTAGCCAAACCGGACGAGCAACCGAACGAGCCATTTCGCATTATCTGAGGCGTCTCTACAACCGGATGGATGCCACGGTTGTGGCTGCACCCATATTTGAGAAGGTACTGCAAGAAATTGGTGTTGAACGAATTATCCGCGTTCCACTCGGCACGGATACCGAGCGCTTCCACCCCATCGATGAACGTGAACAGGTCATCAACGACCTTGGGTTGGCGTCCGGTTGCAGGCTGCTTTTGTATGTCGGGCGACTGGCCCGCGAAAAAAACGTGGTCAGCCTGGTCCAAATGATGGATTATTTCCCCGACAATGGCAGCGTCGCCTTGTTGCTCGTCGGCGACGGCGAACAGGGCGAACAGATCCGCCGCATGGCGCGCACGCGCGACAATGTCTTCTGGCATCCATACTGCACCAGCCCCGAACTGCTTTCCGTTTTCTACTCGGCGGCGGATGTGTTCATCCATCCGGGCACGAGCGAAACATTCGGGCTGGTCTCCCTCGAAGCACAGGCGTGCGGCACACCGGTGGTCGTGGTGAAGAATGGCGGCGCGGAATCGACGCTGGAACATGAGCCCCATGCGGCTGTGGCCAAGACCTGTTCGCCGGAGGATTTGCTCGAGGCGACCTCAGCCCTGCTCCGCCGAAGCGAGACGAAACAGGACCGGATGGAAAGGCGGCGCAGCATCATCAACTTCTACGGACGCGACACGACCTGCCGCCTTATGCTCGACCTGTATGAACTCATCTGCAAGGAGCATGCCGACAAGCCAGCTGATAAAGAGAGCCAAAGCCGATTGGTCGGCATCCGATGAAATCTCGAACCAACCTTGGGAAATATGCCGGACTAGCCGTCCAAGGCTTGGCGTTGACGATCATGGTCTCTTCTTGCGTGATGTTCTACACGACATCGGACGAAACGCTGCGAGAACTGCGCACACAGGTAAAATGGCCACTGGTCCCATTGCTGGCGATTCCCGTCCTTCTTTCATGGATCTGCAACGGGACGCGGTTCTACCTGATGACCCGCTGCATCGGCCACTCCCTGCCATGGTTCCGGGCCGTCGCCATCGCCATCTCTTCCGAATTCGGCATCGCCGCTTCGCCGGGCGGCCTTGGCGGCGCGGCCATCCGGCTGGGATTCCTCAAGAAGTCCGGCATCTCGATTGTGCACGGCGGAGCATTGATGACCGCCGACCTGTTCATCGACAAGCTCCTGTTCATCATTGCCACCCCGTTCGCCCTCTCGATCCTGGTGCACCGGTTTGACGGGGCATCCATGGCGGTAAACTGGAAACCACTGCTTGCCTTGCTTATCCCGCCATTGGTCGTTGCCGTGTTATTTGGCATTCGTCGCCATGGATTCCGCATGCTTCGGCAACATGGCCTGCTCCAAAGCTTGCGTCTTGAAGGGCGGGTACGACTGGCTCGCAGAAATCTACTCCATGGATTCCGGCAAGGGCGAAGTGCCATCGGTTTGATCTTCAGGAACCACCGGAAATCCGTCTTGATCAACACCCTGCTTTCCGGAACCCAGATCGCCTGCCGCTACAGCGTCCTGCCATTGGCCATCGGACTGCTAGGCATATCCGTCAATCCCGTTCCCCTGATCCTGATCCAAGGCATCCTGTTTTTCATTTCAATCCTGGCCGTCGCCCCTGGAGGCGGAGGCAGCGTTGAACTGCTCGCCGCACTGGCGCTCTCGAAACTGATGCCGTTGCATCTTGTCGGCGTGGCCGTTCTACTGTGGCGGCTTTTCACCTACCACTTCTATCTGGTCTTCGGCGGCATGGTGTTTGCGGCCACCTTCCGCCGCCTGAAGACGCAAAAGGCCTACTCCTGAGTGGAAGATGCCTCATTCTCTTTACACAGGCTTTGGCTGATGGATGTAATGATCCCTGTCATTTCATCCGTCTTGTCCTCGAAATAGTCCTCAACCAAACCGAGATGCCGGGCAAAGAAGCGACTGAATGCATTTTCCGGATAGGCATAAACGGACGCATCATACATCACCATGCCGCTCGTCATGTCCCGCTTTATGCAGACATGAATTACCGCCTTGTATTTTCCGAAAAACCGCTTTCCATATGAATAATAGACCATCTCGAACGAATCATCGGATGTCTTTCGGCGCACCACCTCTTCGATGTCGGTTCGTTCGCCCTTTTTGTTGATGTAATAGTATGCGTTGGTAGATGACGTGTAGATCGTAAATTCCGGCGCTTCATTCTCCGGCAGCAACTCGCCGTATGCCGCTTGAATATCCTGCAGCAGTGAATCCTTCTTCAATACCCTCAGCGCCTGATCAAACTCCACCGCAATATTTCCAGAAACGTCGGCCAATATCGGCTTTTTACCCTGAAGCAGCGCTTTTGCCGGGCCATCCTCCAGCAATGATTCCGTATCGAGAGCCAATACGGAGATCGCAGGCAACCACGCCAGCAGCATGATCCACACCATTCGTCGAGGGCTGAAAACCCACCTCGTTCCTCGGGAAAAGAGGAATTGGTTCTGCGTAAATGATCTCATACGGACAAGCTCTCTAATCCGCGTTACCGCTGAATGATCAATCTGTTAAGATTCCGTAAATTCAGACACTTTAGCTGGTGAAAAAGGGGCCCCTTTTTGACGTATTGGCGTGTATCAGTAAACCGAGAGAATAATGCCTTCAAGGCCGGAGGGAAGCTCGATAAAGCCCGCTTCGACATTGCCGACCAGCGCGGCGCCCAGCGGAGAATCGGGCGTAATCACAGTCGTGCGCTGCCCGTCAACATTCACCTCAGTCCCGCCACCACAGAAGAGCAGCAGGTATTGATCGATCTCCCCGCCCATCTCCACTTCGACCAGCGCTCCGATGTCGATCTCCTGCCCGCTAAAATCCTCGACCTTCATCGCTTTGAGTTCGTCCAGCTGATGCTTGAGGTCTATGCAGTGGCGCGCATAGCCGCGGGCGAGAAAAGCGGCCTCAAAGCCGGTGGTATCGCGCTGCTTATCCGCGTTTGCCGCACTGAAGGTGGTTGCTGCATTGGAGGTGACGTTAGCCTGCGCCTGACGCACCAGCTCCTCTTCCAGCTTCCGGATGACAGCCTCTATGACGGATTGTTTCATGGCGGCGGTTTATACCCGCTTGGCCTCGAAATTTGAAACCTTATTTGCTGCCCGGATGAACCAGCTCCAGACCTTCCCGGCAGAGCGGACAGTCGGAGGGATCGTAGGTGACCGGCTCAATTTCCAGCAGGCTCACGAGCGGAGCCTCAAACTCCGCTTTTCCGCCGCTGCGGTTGACCAGAATGCCGATGGCACTCACCACGCCGCCGTTTTCCTTTACAATATCGATCGTCTCCTGCACGCGCCCGCCGCGGGTCACCACATCTTCGGCCACCACAAAGCGTTCGCCTTCTTTGATCTTAAAACGACGCAGCTTCAGCTCGTTGTTTTCCTTCTCCACAAAAATAAAGCGCACACCCAGAGCCCGCGCTACATCGTGGCCGATGGTAATGCCGCCCATTGCCGGCGCAATGACTGTATCCACTTCCAGATCCTGAAGCTCCTGCTTCATCTTTTCTACCAGCGCTTCGCACAGCTGTCCGGCAATCCGTGGATACTGCAGCACCAGCGCACACTGAAAAAACCGATTGCTGTGCAGCCCTGACCGCAGCTCAAAATGCCCATTCAGCAGCGCGCCGGTCTCCTCGAAAAACTTTAATACATCTTCCTGTTTCACAAATTCTCTCCCTTTATCTGATTAAATAGAGAATGACGCCCCTATTCTATAGAGGACAAAAATTTCTTCTGCTCAGAGCCGAACACCAAAAATCCGCCTGAACATCACAGGCGGATTACCTCGTATTTGAACAAAACCTGTTATTCAACCCAGCGAACAAGTTCCAGTATACCTTCACTTCCTGAGCCGCCTGCTCCACCAGAAGAGCCTCCCGAACCACCATTGCTTACGCCCTGCATTACATCCTCACCATTCGGTCCCATTGGAGTGGAATTGTCGTAAACTACCGAACCACCGCCGTGGTTAGTAAAATCTCCACGCGGACAAATAAATGCTCCTTGAACAGTCGCACCTCCCCGAATATCAATGTTTCCAGTATGAGAATACACAAGCCCATACACCGTACACCCGGAACCAACATCAACGTTTCCGCTTACACTCATAAACGACGGAAGTCCGTTCGCTGGTTTATGCGTCATCCCACCACGGACATCAATATCTCCTGTTGCAATGACACATCCATCAACAACACTTCCTCCAGCAAACTTGACCTCACCCTCTACCCAGAGGACACCTCCAACCGGCCGCACAACCTGCATAGAGCCAACCTGTAGTTTTCCATTTTTTAATTCATCTGCAGAAATGTACGAATCGGTGTACACATAGTTCCACGGCTTGTTTTTATAAGACTGTCCCGGTATATCATTATTTTCGGCATATAAGCGATAGGGGTCCAAGTTAATCTCAATCATCTTCTCAGGAACATTTCCGACAGAAACCGAACCGCTAATAAAGCTCGAATATGTGGCCCAATTAGGAATGCTTGGAGTTGTTGCTGAATTCACATCGGCATCAACGTATACTCCACCAGAAAGACTCAACCCACTACTGGTTGAAACCAAAGAACCACTATTAAATCGGGCTCCACCAGTCAGTCTAATGTTCCCATTGGCATGAACCGAACCACTTCCCGCTAAATTAATTGAAGTTCCGCCTGCCATTGTGATGTCCCCACCACAAAAGATCGCTCCACCAAACAACTCTTCGATCTCAGAATCGCCTTCTGATGCCGGCGTATATCGAAACAGAACCCCCACGGTAGAAACTTGATTCCCCCATGTTCCGGTCGAACTAAGCACATAATATTTTTCGTTCGAACTTGTGCTGCTTAATGACACATCACCAGAAAGATCCGTTTCTGTGATTGTTATTGTTGCCGTTCCATCGCCAACAGGTATCGGATCAAAGCCCGATCCAATCAACGAATTATCCCGCTCGATGGCAGAAACTGAAATATGCACGCCGGACTCCGCAATAATTCGGGCCATTTCGGTGTAAACCCGCTTATTCTCCGTGTAGGCTTTTTGCGTGCTAACTCTCAGCAGAAATGTCGATCCCAGCGCCAGCAGGCTGACAAATGCCAGCGCAATCAGCAGCACAAACGCATCTTTGGATTTATTTAATTTTTTCATTTTATTTCCCCGTATTTCTTGGAGCTAACTCGAAGCCTTCCGTCGAATAGACGGTCTTGACTTCATTATTCATCGTTCGAATTTCTTCCTGAACAACCACCGAGACCCGTAACGGAGAGGTCAAGGGTTGCCCATCAATTGTCACCTCAAATTGTCCATAATCAGGACCGTTTATAAAAACCCCACCTACTTCCACCATTTTTGTTCTACCATCCCACTGGAGAGCAATATCCCGTAATTTTGGCGAGTTGTTTCCATTTGAATACAATGCTGCTTGGTATTGAACATAACGCTTAGCGCTAACGGATGTCAATGTTCCCGGAGATGACACTGTCGACACCAAAGCCCATGCAGGTGCATCACTCATTTGTGCATCGCTTCCCGAGCGGACCTTGATCGCCACCGAGGTTCCGGGAGGACAATCCTCGGTCCATTCAATAGCATCATACTGTGGACTGTCCATTTGTGTATCCACGGCTGGAGATATATAGGTCCCGACGGATGGATACATTGTGTGCAGCATACTCACAGCAACCGTAGCCGGCAGCGCGATCACTTCAGAACGCGTACTCCAATTGGTCGAAACCAAATCAGCAGAGGACAATGTATTTGTAGAAAGAACAAACGTTCCTGTTATTCCACCTTGATCAGTCCATATCTTAGGCTGACAAGCTGTTTCATTATCCGCAACCCATAGTGTCACCGCGTAAGTTTTATCATATTCGATCGGGAAATTTAAGTAGTCGGACCAAGCCGTTGTTCCTGCAGCAATCGTACACCCTGCATCGGAAGAAAAAGTAAGCTGCATCGGGTTTCCTACTGTATTTGGAACCACATCAAAACTCTCAACCACTTCGTCAATATAGGCCTCTTCAATACTCAACGCATTCGTTGCGGCAGTAAAGGCAACACGACATCTTGCTCCATCATGCCCCAACAACCCTCCGCCACTCATGGATGCACCACGTAACATCACGCGAAGAGCGGCACCCTTAAAAGCAACTCCTGAACCAGCATCAATACCAATATCATCGCCCGTTTGAGCAATTGCCGTCCAGTTTGTTGTATCACCCTCCAAATGCAACACAAGATCCGCAGGATCATAGTTTGTGTCAGGAAGCCCTACGTTCACATTGGATTTTGTACTGCCGCTCAGATCAAAATTCGTGTCCTCCCAGCGGTCATTATAGAAAGAGACGCTGAAGGTCTGCCCCGTCGCAGTCGCATCAAACGAAAGTTGATGATATCCGCTCCAAGTTCCCGAAGCATTATAGTCAACACTCGGAACTGGCGATCCACTCACACTCTGAGCCTCGGCCTCCCGTTCCATTCCTGAAGTAGATGCTTTCAATGTATCTAACCCGATCTTATATCCCGTACTCTGATCATCTTTGCCGGTCACTTTAAACTGGAGCGTATGCGGTCCAGGGCCAACAATTCCGAACCCCACATTTGCGGTTCTATCTCTTTGCTCACGAGAACTATATCCGTCATATGCGCTTCCCTGTGGGACAATAGACCAATCAAATACATGCTGGAACAGCGTTGTTGTCTTGGCATTGGCACCATTCTCCGCATTGTCCCCGTTCCCGTCTCGAACTACCGTGGCGAGCTGAGCTAACCGCTCCTCCACCGTCAGCGAATTATCGCGCGGCGTAAATTCCGTGCGGAGCAGGCGCTGATCATCCCCCTGTCCGAAAGCATGATAGATCACTGTGGAAGTCCAGACTCCAGATTCAGCATCTTGTCTGTCCAACATTGGAAAGCTGACCGCAGTATATTTGCGGGAAGAAGGCGGGTAGAATGTCATTTCATATAAAGAACTCAGGCGCATTTCCATCTGCAGTCGCTGTACCGCCAGACCGACATTCATATCCAGCTTATCCTGACTCAATTGCTCCAGACTGTTTTTCTGAAGATACATATAACCACCAATAATCATCGCGATGCCGATGATAAAAATTGATATCGCCGCCGAGGCTTCCACTAAAGTAAATCCTTTTTTCTTTTTCATCATATATCCGATATAAACATAGTTATCTCTTGGCCGGCCGATCCGAATTCAAGGGTCTTTCGACTCTGTGTATCCACCCGGATGACCACCTGTGTCAGATTCGTATACGGATGCGTAACCGTTGTGGTCATGCGAAAACGCCCGTCCAGACTCGCCGTTCCCGTTTCGTCAATCACCTGCTCGTTCACCGCCCACATATCGAGGTCATCAAAGCTCGACATATCGATCCGCTCGATTTGGTTGCGAATCAGCTGAGTGGCCTTATGCTTGTCGGTCACCGCATCGGCCAACTGCCGGGCTGCAACCACGAGCTTCGCCGAGCCCGCCGCCGCCACCGCCACCAGCGAGACGGCCAGCAGTGCCTCAATCACGGTCACACCCTGCCTGTTTCGTTTTTTTACCATATCGTTACCTAAATTCGATACTCATCCGCTTCCTTCATAAGCAGTTCCCCCGCCAACAACAACAAAAAAACAGGGTAACTCTGTTTTATTTGTACCAATCCGGTACAAAATGCCGAAAATCCGCCGTTTCGCATACATAATAAACCCGCGCTTGATTCCGCTCCCGCGAACCTCTAAACAATTCATCGTCGAAAAAATCTCATTTTTGAGAGGAACCATGAACAATAATGCAACAACCTACCGAGTCAACGTTCTCGGCTGTAAGGTCAACCAATACGACGCGCAGCAGATCGAACAGCTCCTCGAACGCTGCGGCCTTGCAAAGGCCGGCTCTACCGCTGAGGCGGATTTGATGATCATTCACACCTGCGGCGTTACCTCCGCGGCTGCCCAAAAATCGCGCCAAACCATCCGTCGTATGCAGCGCAGCAATCCGCTTGCCCGCATCATCGTTACCGGCTGTGCCGCCGACAATACCCTCACCCAGGTCGATCAGGCCCCGCTCTACCGCATTTCCGCCGGACCCGACTGGCTGGAACGCCTGGCTGAATGCCTTGACTCACTCGACCTGCCCAACGCCGTCGAAAGCAACATTGAAACCGACACCTTTATCCTCTCCCGCTTCGGCGACCATACCCGCGCATTCCTCAAGGTGCAGGACGGCTGCGACATTGGTTGCTCCTACTGCATCATTCCCCAACTGCGTAAAGCCCCACGCGACAAAACCATCCAAAACGCCGTAGCCGAGGCCAAAGCCCTCACCCGATCCGGCTACCGCGAAATCGTCGTCACCGGCGTCAGCGTCGGCCTCTACGGGCGCAAAACCGGCACCTCCCTCGCCGAACTACTGCGCCGGCTCATTGATGTTCCCAACATCGGTCGCATTCGCCTCTCCAGCCTGCATCCCGGCGAACTGACCGACGAACTGCTGGAGGTCTGGGCCTCCGCGCCCAATATTATGCCGCATCTTCACCTCTCGCTCCAGTCCGGCTCCGATGCCACGCTCAGCGCCATGCGGCGCGGCTACACGACTGCGGAATATTTCGATGCCGTCCAGCGCGCCCGCACCGCGCTCAACAACCCCGCCTTCACCACCGATGTCATCGTCGGCTTTCCCGGCGAGACCAACGCACATTTCGAAGAATGCTACGACTTCTGCCGAAAAGTCGGGTTCTCCAAGATGCACATTTTCACTTACTCCCCGCGGCCCAACACGCCCGCCGCCAAAATGCCCAATCAAATCGACGGTGCGGTCGCCGCAGCGCGGAGCGATCGGCTGCACCAATTCGGTGAAACGCTGGCCCTCGAATATCACCGCAGCTTCCTAGATCAAACAACCAACGTCCTCGTCGAGCAGGTTAAAAACGGAACCGCCTCCGGCTATTCCGAACACTATGTCCCTGTTCAGTTCAGCACCACCGAGCCGCTGGAAGGAAAAATCATCTCCCTCCGCGCCCAACACGCCACCGCCGACGGGCTTGAATGCTAAGCGGCAACATTCTGGTTGCCGGGGCGAAAAAAATCCACGGAACACACCGAATACACGGAAAAAATGCTGCTCAGGTTCCGTGTATTCCGTGTGATATATGGTCTGAATTCCTATCGCTAATATGATCGCCAAACTTTCGGATTTATATATAGTGATTTTAGTTCCTTACATCTCAACTTCTATCCATTTTGCGTTCCTTAGGAAGGCATACTTTATTGACTATGCCGCAAGAGGTAAGGTCTGT
>JAFGWS010000075.1 GCA_016937035.1 Pontiellaceae bacterium | reverse complement strand
TGATGCGGATCGCGAGAAAGGAAAACTTCGGGCGTTTCTCATTACTTCGCTGAAGCATTTTCTGGTTGGAGAGTTTCGTAAGGCTTCGGCTCAAAAACGCGGCGGCGGAGCGTTCCATCTCTCCATTGACACCACCATTGCTGAGGGGCGCTATGCCTCCACAGTTGAATCGCCGAGCGTTGATGCAGAGCGTGTTTTTGATCGGCAGTGGGCGCTTGCCTTGCTGGACCGTACCATGCAGGTGCTGAAGAATGAATATGCCGCCGCCGGGAAAGAGGAGCTGTTTTCTATATTGAAGGATGGACTGTTTCTTTCGCATCAGGCCCTCGATTATTCTGCCTTGGCGCAGCGCCTCAACCACAGCGAAGGGTCGCTGCGGGTAATGGTGCATCGCATGCGTAAGCGCTTCCGTGAAATATATCGGTGCGAGGTCGCTCAAACGCTTCCGCCCGGAGCTGATCTTGACGAGGAGCTGAACCATCTTATGCGGAGTCTTTCGCGCTCAATAGAGAATTAGCAGGCTTTCATAGAGGACTTTTTTTTGTAACATACGAACTCGGCTTGCGTAGTGCACGGTATGAACACGTCAAATAACAAAAAATGTCCGCAGTGCGGTGAACCTTTTCCGGGTGATGCTCTTGAAGGAGCCTGCCCGCGTTGCCTGATGCAGATGAACCTTGCCGATCCCTCCCTGATCGACGATGCAACTGACAAAGGGAAAAAGAAGCCGAAGGCGCCTTCAGTCGAAGAAATTACGCCGCTGTTTCCGCAGCTTGAGATTCTGGAGCTGATCGGGCAGGGCGGTATGGGCGCGGTTTACAAAGCACGGCAGAAGGAACTCGATCGTATCGTTGCGCTGAAAATTTTGCCGCAGGAGATTGGCGAGACCCCCGGCTTTGCGGAACGCTTCACTCGCGAGGCGCGCGCGCTGGCCAAGCTCAATCATTCCGGCATTGTTACGCTCTATGAGTTTGGAAAATGTAGTGCAAGCGTCCCGCTTGCTTCAGGCCAGAAAAATGCAAGCGAGACGCATGCGCCACTCTATTATTTCCTCATGGAATATGTCGACGGTCTCAACCTGCGGCACCTGCTTCGCAACGGACGCATCGAACCGCGCGAGGCGCTGGCGATTGTTCCGCAAATCTGCGACGCACTGCAATATGCGCACGACCACGGCATCGTCCACCGCGACATCAAGCCCGAAAATATTCTCCTCGACCGCGTCGGCCACGTAAAGGTCGCCGACTTCGGCCTCGCCAAAATCACGGGAACCCCCGAACCCATTCCGGACGGCACGAGCGACGCACCAATCGGTCCGAAGCGAAGCGCAGATAATTTCCAGAATGGAAATAACGACGAAGGAGTGGTTCATCATCAATCGTCAATCGGCAATGTTGTACTGGGCACCCCAAAATACATGTCGCCCGAACAGGTCGAAGCGCCCGGAACGGTCGATCACCGCGCCGACATCTATGCACTGGGCGTCGTTTTTTATCAAATGCTCACCGGCGAAATGCCCGAAAAGGAACTGGTGCCGCCCTCTAAAAAGGTGCGGATCGACGTCCGCCTCGACGAAGTCGTCCTCCGCGCCCTCGAAAGCAAGCCTGACCTCCGCTACCAGCAGGCCAGCATCCTCAAAACCGACGTGGAGACGATTGTGTCCGATGCCACGACATCGGAGGAGAGCGATCAGAAGTCAGACATCGGCGAAACAAAAAAACCTTATTGCAAGGGATTCAGGCGCGTTCAACGGATCATTATTATCCGAGCAGTGGTAATGTGCATCGTTGCCGCAGTTTTCGGGAATTCCTTCAGCTCAGAGCACGCGAAACTTGCACTCCTTGGGTGGGGGATTCTGGGCATGCTCCTGATCTTGTGGACTGCTTTTTATCCGCGAAAGGTTGAAGCAAAGGGAGTCGCAGCACTTAATCCTGCCCATCGGATCGGCCTGATCCATTCCATTGGGGTACTCTCTGGCGGCGTGTTTCTCGCCTTCAACAACGAGGGGATGACACGGGAATTCAATATGATTCTGGCCGGAATGATGATCGGCGGCATCCTCGTTTGCCTAATGAAGCTGGTTCCGAGTGTGGAAACGGACGGAAAAATCCGCAAAACAAACCTGATGTACGCTACCGTCGCAGGCCTTGCCCTCTTGCTGACGTCCGTTTTCTTCCTGACGCAGCGCCCACAAACCAACGACAACCAACCAGAGGAGAAAACCAGCCTCGTCACCAGCCCATGCACACAGCATGCGGTTGTCCTGCCCGATGGATCCTTTGTGGAGATCGTTTCCCTGCTAAATGCTGGGTCTGCCCAAGATAGCAACCCTCACCAGGAAGCGCAGTTTTGGCAGCCCAATGGCTCGGATTTGGAGATTCAGGGTGAAGAGGATTGGTCATTCTCGCCGTCGCTCGTCTCGCGGACTCAACCCCTCCGCGACGGAATGGATTCGTGCGGATTCGTAGTCCGTTGGGGAGGCCCAATGTCCGCCAATCCCTCGTTACTGGGATGGGAATATGAAGGGCAACCCGGGGCTACGGGTTCATTTCATGTTACCCCAAAGCAAGAGAGTTCCCGAAACTGGATGGGATTAATCTTCGATTTCCCAAAGGATACCATAACGGCCACATTGCGGTTCAAAATCGCCAGCGGACCATTTTCCGATGGACCAACTCCAGATAAACGCTGGGGAGATTCAGGCGCAACACCCTACGGATCTTTCCTGATGAGCCAAGTTTATAATCGTAACGGCAATGCAGCAATTACTCTGACGCACGACCTTTTCAACTGTGATTTCCGCGTACGCGCTCGCCATCCGGATGATAAACATCAGGACAAGTCGGCATGGGTTACCGGACAAAGGGTTGAAGGCCGTTCCTCTGGTGAACAGGTACTGGAAGTGTATGAATTCCCAGGGTTACCCGCCGACCAAGGTCTAATTCTTGGACTTCAGGTTCGTCCCGTTCAATGGGTGGAATTCAGGAACATTTCCCTGAATCCCGGCCAAAAGACGCAGCTAACCGTGTCACATGCAGATGATCAAGGTTCGGGAAAGACATCTCTCGTTAATGGAAATACCGGAACAGATGCCTTCGGCCCGGTGGTCGAACGAGTGGTCTATGACGAAAGCACTGGACATGATTGTTTCATTGATCTCGACAAGGGTCGCTTCCTGATGCCGCCTGCGGAACTCAAGGGGAATTCCGACGGAATCATGAGGTGGGCACGCGAGAACGGTATTGATGCCTTCGGAGATACAAGCGATAGAGTACTAGGGTTAGTAGGCATGGACATGATTATTCGGCCCATTCAGAGCGAGGAATGGGGTGTGATCACGCCCGAGAAGATCCACGCTAACGACGCGTTGAGCGTCCGAACCCCTGGCTCCACGTTGTTTATGAGCGGCCGTATAACGCCGGCGACCTACCTGTTCTGTACACGTGAAGGTCTCTCAGGCATCCTGCAAATCACCGGATTCAACGATGCTCCACGCGGCGTTCTGATCCGCTACAGACTTGTCAGGACAGCGGACTCGAATACCGTTTCGGACAGCAATATCCCTTGGAGCGAATCTTCGAACGATGTCAGCCAGGACTTCGAATTATTCGACAACGGCTTCGGCGTCAGAATCACCGGCTATACGGGTCCCGGCGGGAATGTGGTGATCCCGGACACCATTGACGGCGAACCGGTCACTCAGATTGGCGACTCTGCGTTCGCCTATTGCACCAGCCTGACGGAGGTGGTGATTCCCGAAAGCGTTGAATCAATTTTCAACTCTGCGTTCCTCCAATGCACCAGCCTGACCAATGTGGTGATTGGAAGCGGCGTCACCAGCATAGACTGGGAGGCGTTTGCCGGATGCACCAGCTTGAAAGAGGTGGTGATCCCCGACAGCGTCAGATTCATAGGCGCCAGATCGTTTTCCTTTTGTTCCAGCCTGACAAATATGGTGATTCCCGACAGCGTCACCACCATTGGCAATGAGGTGTTCTACAAATGCATCGGCCTGACAAATATGGTGATTCCCGCCAGCGTCACCAGCATTGGGAATCATGCGTTCCTCGGATGCACCAGCCTGACAAAGGTCGTGATCCCTGACAGCGTCACCAGCATTGGGAATCATGCCTTCCGCGGATGCACCGGTCTGAAAAAGGTCGTTATCCCTGACAGCGTCACCAGTATTGGTGCCTCTGCGTTCTATGAATGCGTCAGCCTGACGGAGGTGATAATTCCCGACAGCCTTACCACCATTGGTAGGTCTGCGTTCGGATGGTGTTCCGGCCTGACAAATGTGGTGATTGGCAACAGCGTCGCTGCTATAGGCGACGATGCGTTTTACACATGCACCGGCCTGAGGGAGGTGGTGATCCCCGACAGCGTCACCAACATTGGCAACAGTGCGTTCGCAGATTGCGAAGGCCTGACGAATGTGGTGATTGGCAGCGGCGTCACGACCATTGGCGACCAAGCGTTCTTCGAATGTGGCAGCCTGACGGAGATCGTGATCTCCGACAGCGTTACCACCATTGGCTATGAGGCGTTCTTCTATTGTCGCAGCCTGACGGCGGTGGTGATCCCCGACAGCGTCACCACGATTGGCGAAGAGGCGTTCGGCGACTGTATCTATCTGACGGAGGTGATGATCCCCGACAGCGTTACCACCATTGGCAACGGTGCGTTCTTCGGATGCAACAGCCTGCATGAGATCTATTTCCAAGGGAACGCGCCCGCCGCCCCAGACCAAGTGTTTCCAGGTAAATACGGAACGGTTTATTATTTGGAAGGGACCACCGGTTGGGGCGATACCTTTGGCGGCTGGCCTACCGCTCTCTACGAGCCTGCCGTTCTTTTCTTGGCGCAGCGCCCACAATCCAAGGGCAATATGCAAAGTGAACAAACCAGCCTCGACACAGCCCCACGCACGCCGTATACCGTTTTGACGAACGGTGTCAGCAAGCACTTCGAATTCAACCGCAGCGGCGGCGACATCACCGTTGCCAATTATTATGGCGGCGGGAATGTGGTGATCCCGGGCACCATTGACGGCTATCCGGTTACCCGCATTGAAGACTCTGCTTTCGAATTTTGCTTCAGCCTGACGGAGGTGGTGATTCCCGATAGCGTCATCGGCATTGGCGACAGTGCGTTCGCAGATTGCGAAAGCCTGACAAAGGTGGTGATCCCCGACAACGTAACCACCATTGGTGTTGGGGCGTTTAGATATTGTTCCAGTCTGACAGAGGTGGTGTTTGGCAGTGGAGTTACCACCATAGGCGACGAGGCGTTCTACAAATGTATCGACCTGACGGAGGTGGTGATTCCCGACAATGTTGCCAGCATTGGTGATGGTGCGTTCTTTGGATGCACCGGCCTGACGAATGTGGTGATTGGCAACGGCGTCGCCAGCATTGACGGGCGGGCGTTCTTTGGATGCACCGGCCTGACGGAGGTGGTGATCCCCAGCAGCGTCACCAACATTAGCCGCGTTGCGTTCTTCGGATGCACCGGCCTGACGGAGGTAGTGATCCCCGACAGCGTCACCACCATTGGCGACAAGGCGTTCTACAGATGCAGCAGCCTGCATGAGGTCTATTTTCAAGGGAACGCGCCTACTACAACAGGCGATGTGTTTCCCGGCAAAGACGGAACGGTCTATTATTTGGCTGGGACTACCGGGTGGGGCGACACCTTTGGCGGCTGGCCGACCGCTCTCTACGAGCCTGCTGTTGGAGGTCCTGGAATCCGCAATCCCGAGCAGGAAACGGCCAGTGTGATGGAGAGCTGTCTGGACGCGGCGCAGGAGTATTCGATGGCCGCAGGTGTTTATCCGGAAGCGTTGAGTGATCTGCTCACAAATCGCTGGGATGGCCCGTACATCAAGAGCGAGGATGGCGCTTTTCTGGATGAGTGGGGGAATATGTTGCGATATCAGTTGATCGGCACTCCGCCGGTGCCTCACATTCGTTCGGCCGGTGCAGATCAAACCTTTGACACCGTTGATGACGTCGTTCTCAGTTATGGGGGGGACGATACGTCCAAGTATCCGGTTTCTCTTTTTCTTTCGGCTGAAGGATCGCTCATGGTGAATGGAAAACCCTGCCTGCCGGATCAACGGGAGCACATGCTCAAGCAGCTCGTCGATGCCGGGGTCAAAGCGGCGACAATCCATATTGATCAAACGACTTCTTTTAAGAAAACGAAGGATCTGGTTAGTGCCTGCAGGCGGGCCGGTGTTGAGGAGTTGACTTATGTGGCTGTATCGCAATCTCCAGAGACAGAACAGTTGCGTAATGAGCTAATCATGAATGAAATGATTAAGTTTCAGGTAAAGGTGTTTGAGCTTGAGCCATCGATAGCTGCACGACTGTCTACACTGGACATGGATAAGCTGGAAGGCATGGCCGGCGTGGTTTTGCTCGGCAATCCATGTATTACTTCACTTAGCGGAACGGAAAGCATAGTGCAGATGACAGCGTCAGAGGTAGGGGAAGAATCGTCTAACGCATTGTCTCCTTCGCTGCCCGGCATAAAAATGGGCATTCTGCCGAAGTTGGACGGTTATGGTGCCAAATATGCCGTCAAGCTGGAGATCACGAGACGTGAAAGCAA
This sequence comes from Pontiellaceae bacterium, assembly GCA_016937035.1. The sequence goes on along the minus strand of JAFGWS010000075.1, from coordinate 7,910 downwards.
GAACGGCGATAATGTTCAGTCGTCTACAAAGGAACTTGTTTTTTCAGGGAATGCTCCATTGGGTGAAACAGTGATGCTCACCTTCGGTGAAATCAGCGATACTCAGACGCTCGTTGCCCTGCTTAAAATTGATTCGGTTGATAACCGGGAATTGCGCATATCGCCGGAGGAATTGCGCATATCGCTGGATCCCACCATCGAAGCGTTTCTTGCATCGTGTTTGGCGAAACAGGTTACGACTCCGGAGCAGCTGAAAGAGGCGCTGGGCATGGATGGGTTTATTGCAAAGTATGCTGACGACGAGCGCGCGATTACGGAGTTTTACGACGAGTTGCCGCCAATTGTGCAGTCAATGTTTGATATGAATACGGGCGAGCACTCTGAACAATTTTTTGGGACAGTCTGGCAGATTGCAACGAATGCGGAGTCGGAATATCGCGCCCTGGCGCGTATGTGGTTGGAATTGCTTGGGATTCACGTTCCACAGCCGAAAACTTCTGCGGCGATGGAGAGTTGTTTGACCGCAGTACAGGTTTATCAGATGGATGTAGGGATTTATCCGTCAGAACTGAGTGATCTGTTCACAAATTCAGGAAATGAGCGATGGAATGGGCCATATCTAAAAAACGAGTCTGGCGCGTTTCTGGATGAGTGGGGGAATACGCTGCGATATCAATTGATCGGAGATCCGCCTGTTCCGGAGATTCGTTCGGCCGGACCGGATCATATCTTTGATACGGTCGATGATGTTGTTCTTAGTTCTGGAAGTGTCGAAACGACCAATGAGCCGGTTCCTATTTTCCTTTCGGCTGAAGGATCGCTGATGGTGAATGGAAAACCCTGTCTGCCGAACCAACGGGAGCGCATGCTCAAGCAGCTTGTTGACGATGGAATTATAGCGGTTGTGATTCATACGGATAGAACGACCTCCTTTTTTGAAATGAAAGATTTGATCGATGCCTGCAAGCAGGCCGGGATTGAAAAGATCAGCTTTGCGGTTATATCGCAATTCCCGGAGGTGTCGGAACAAATGCAGCTAACGATACGTTGCGAAAAGGATAGAACGCTGGTCACTAATTCCGGGACGAACGCAGTGGAGATCATCACTGAGGGCAAGAGGGATATCCTGCTGTTGGGGCCGAGCGGGACGGGTTATTTCTATGAAGATACGCCGATCCGTATCGGCGGAGTCCTGATTCGGTTCGGCGAACAGCTGGACGTGCTGAATGCCGGAACTGACGATCTTCAGGTCACTTACAGCGATTCGGACGGCGAAGAGAGGACGCAGGCGATTAGCCCCTCCGCCGACAGCCGTTTTGATAAGAAAACGCCCATTGTCATAAGCACTCTCCCTCGGGCGACCAACACCTTGGAGAAGTAGCAACGGATTAATGGGGAATAATGAACAATCAGCGGGAGATAAGCACCTTCCTTATCGACGCTCCTTGTAATCTCAAAGTTGGGATTTTATGTCGGGGTAAAGCATTAAATCGATTGACCGAATGATGGTTTTTGGTTAGTCTTTTAATCTGTGTATTGTATAACGTTGAATGGAGAATGAGAATGAAAAGGGTTATTATAGCCATCTTGGCGATTGTCGCGGTAAATTCGTTTGCAGGGAAAATTCCGGAAGCCAAAAAACTTCATCCTGAGCTTTATACGATCCAATTTACATATGCATTGTTTCCTTCATCTGATAACATACCAATGACCGATAAGGAATACAAACGTGCATACGAAGAGTATGAAAATTTATTAGAAGAGTTAGAAGAAGAATTTGAGGGTGATGATTGGGAAATGGAACGATCTTTGTTATACGGAAGGGTGATGTCAAAAGCACTACTTAAACATATCGAATCATGTAAAGAGGTGGAATATAAGGATATTGCAACCATCTACACCCGTTCGGGAGAACCCTTTCCTGAAGCGTATAGTAATGTCAAAGGTTTTTTAAATGTAGAATCAAACACTCTTGTTCTTTCTGAGGTAATATCTAAATATACACAAGTAAGAAAAAAATCTACTATTACTCATTTCTGCGTTAATGAATGGAGCGGATTTGGGGGTGGGTGGGGAGGTGTTAAACATAATGGTTACTTGTTAATTAAATGTTACTCACCAACAAATGTGTCTTCTGACGAAGAGGATTAGGTGCTTGGTCCAGAAAAGTCTGGCCATCCATGTTCCACTGGGAAGCCCTGATGTTTGAGTGAAGCAGAACGGATAAAATTCTAATCAGTAGAGGGAGAGAGAAATGAAGAAAATTATAGGAATCATATTAATGCTGGTCGCGGCAAATTCGTTCGCTGGGAAAATTCCGGAAGCCAAAAGCCTGCATCCCGAGCTTTATACGATCCAGTTTACATACGCATGGTTTCCTTCGTCTGATGATTCAATGATTTCCGACAAGGAATGTAAACGTGCAGATGAGGAGTATGAAATTTTATTGGAAGAGTTGATGGAGACAGATGATTATAAAGATCTCGAGAGTGATGAAAGAGCAATGGCACACGGTTTGTTATACGCGAGGGTATGGCGCAAAGCGAAGCTTAACCATATCGAATCATGTAAAAAAGTGGAATATAAGGATCTTGCAACCATCTACACCCGTTCGGGAGAATCCTTTCCCGAAGCGTATAGTAATGTTGTCAAAGGATTTTTTGATGCAGAATCAAGCACGCTTGTTTTTTCTGAATTCGAATCTGAATATATGAATGTAAGTATCAAATGTGCTTACGATCATATCTGTGTTAATGAATGGATTGCAACTATTGAGAGCGTGGGCGCTTATAATAATGGTACGTTATTAATTAAATGTTACCCTCCAACAAATGAGTCTTCCAGCCAGAAGCTCGACCCTGCTGTGAAAATGTCCGGTGATGCGGCCAACGAGCAAGGTTCAACGGATCAGCATTAACGCAGGAATAACACGGGAGATAATAATGAAGAAAATCATTGGAGTCATATTAATGCTGGTCGCGGTAAATTCGTTTGCAGGAAAAATTCCGGAAGCCAAAAGCCTTCATCCTGAGCTTTATACGATCCAGTTTACATACCTACACTTTGATTCGGGTATTGCTGCAACGACTGGAGAATATGAAAAGCAGGCAAATCAAGAGTTTTGGAACCTATTAGAAGAATCATATGACGAAGAGGAAATAGAAGAGGCGAGACTTACTCGCCAGAGGGATCGGCTAAAAGCACGTATTAAGGATCTACAAAGTTTTCACGATTCATATGACGGGGAATATACGGAACTTGCAACAGTCTACACCCGTGCGGGAGAATCCTTTCCCGAAGCGTATAGTAATGTTGTCAACGGATTGTTGGATTTAGAATCCAATACACTAGTTATTGAATATTTTTTCTCGAAAAGCATAAGAGTCAGACGTGAGCATGCTTATGATGATTTTAGTGTTAATGAATGGCGTGCGGTGACGGGAAGTGTGCGTGCAGATGTAGAAAGTGATGTCCTATTTGTTAAATGTTACCCACCAACAAATCTATCTTCCAGCCAGAAGCTCGACCCTGCTGTGAAAATGTCCGGTGATCCGGTCAGCGAGCAAGACACAGCGGCTGAGCGTTATACGATTCAGGTCACATGCTTAAATTATTATGAATTAGAGTACTGCGAAAAAGAAGGTCTTTTAACTGAATCACAGTTGAATAAATTAGAAGAAATAAAAGACGAAATGAGGCGTGAGATTGAGAAACATCAGAATCTATTAGAAGATCTGGTGGATGAAGAAGAAATAGAAGAAGCAGAATCCTTGCACAGATGGAGAATGCAGGCATTAGATATTAAACGCGCCGAAGTATTGAAACAGGGATATTCGGAGATTGCAACCATCTACACAAGTCCGGGAAAACCCTTTTCTGGAGAGTATGGAATCAAAGGAATATTGGATGTAGCATCCAACAAAATAATTTTTACTGACGATAATGATTTATTCGGCGGAAAGGATTCGGAGTTCCCAATCTACGTTAATGAATGGTCGTATATTGCGAACTCGATTCGCGGGATTAATAGATCTTATCTATTAGTCAAATATTACCCATCAGCAAATGTGCCTTCCATCCAGACATCCGAGTAAATTATGGAGGCGTCAGAAAGAATCATTAAAGTTTAATTTGGATTGGCTGCGATAAGTCGTCTGGAACATAAAGCCCTGTATATGCAGGGCTTTTTTGTGTTGGAGGTTGAGATTAACCGCGAAGGAACGCAAGGATCGCAAAGAGAACATTGTGAATTCTGTTTTTGCGTTCTATGTGTTCCTTCGCGGTTAAACAAGCAACAATCGTTTGGACCTGCGGCTAATGAATATTTCACCTCGGGCTCCAAAACGTCCCTTGATGAAATCCGGACTCCTTTTTGCAGTGCGGTTTTCATAATTCCGTAATTGCGGACGATTAATATTGAATTGTGATATTTGTTCTGTAGAACGTACGGACCAAATGGGCTCTTTTATCAGCCTGTACAACAGAGTGAATATTAATTCAGGAGAACGAAGCAATGGAATTGAACCGTAATGCAGATACGCATACCGCTGATCCGCGTTTTTCCTTTGATCTGTTCCGCAAGGAACATGTAAGCACTGGAAAAGTTAAAGGCTGCGCGCTTGCAGCACTCATCCTGTCTGCGGCTTTGCCGGCATTGGCTTTGGATGGTAACGCTAACATTCATGATCCGTCCACCATTATGGAATGCGACGGTAAGTATTATACCTATGGAACGAGCGGCACGGCGCTGGTTTCGGACGACGGCTGGACATGGCGCACCGGGACTCGGGCTTCGCGCACAGGAGCGGCTCCGGATGTGATTAAACTCGGGGATAAATATTTTCAGTATATTTCTCATGGCACGATGATCTGGAGCAAGAGCCTGGATCCGGAATCACCCGACTACGGTTGGCAGGACGGCGGCTCGGACCTCTTCGGCATGGAGAGTGAAGATGATTTCATGAACCCGATCGATCCCGGTCTGCTGCTGGATCCGAACAACGGGAAGGTGTGGCTGGTGTATGGCTCCTACTTCGGCTATCTGCGGATTGTTGAGCTCGACCCTAAAACCGGCCTGCGCGTAGACGATAAATATTTTGATGTGGCTGTGAACTGTGAAGCCGCAACGATCATTTATAAAGACGGCTATTACTATCTGCTGGCGACGCACGGCAGCTGCTGCAACGGCGCAAACTCGAGCTATAACATTCGTGTCGGCCGCTCAAAGAAAATCAGTGGACCCTACATTGACAACATGGGCATCGATATGATGGAAGGCGGCGGAAAGCTGGTCTGCGGTTCCAGAACCCGTCTGATTGGTCCGGGCCACTTTGGTCTGATCGATGAAGGTGACGGCGTACAGAAGTTTTCGCTGCATTGGGAAGCAGACCTCGACCGTAACGGTAATTTCGGCACGATGGATATTCTTCCGCTGCTGTGGAAAGACGGCTGGCCGGTGGCCGGCGAGCACGTAAAAACGGGCGACTTTGAAATCGAGTCTGTTCGTACGGGTACCGCGTTGGCGATTGATGTGGAAGCGGTGGCGGTATCCGGTCGCGGCGGACGCGGCGGCGGTGGATTTGGCGGCGGTGCTCCGGGTGGCTTCGGTGGTGGCGGTGCTCCTGCTGGTGGATTCGGCGGCGGCGGTGCTCCTGCTGGTGGATTCGGTGGCGGCGGTGCTCCTGCTGGTGGATTCGGTGGTGGCGGTGCTCCCGGTGGATTCGGCGGCGGTGCTCCCGCTGGTGGAGCGGCGGCAAACAATGTGGTGCCTGATCAGGATGTTGAAGTGGTTTCTGCAAACTGGCCGGAAGGCGAAATTGATATCCGGATGGACATCTATATGTGCCAGGCGCAGCAGAAGTGGAATATTTCTCCGGCAGAAGGCGCGGGCGGCTACCTCGGCGAACCCTACTTCAAAATTACCGTTGCCGGAACGGATCGCGCGCTTGCCGCAATCGAAGGCGGAGAATTGGTTTCTGTTCCTTCCTTCACGGGCGCTCCTGAACAGCTCTGGCGCATCGATCAGCTCTCCGATGGAACGTGGCGTATTATGCCTAAGTCGATTCCGGGCACCGATGAAAAAATGGCGCTTTCGGCGATCGGCAGCAGCTCTGCAACGCTTGAAAAATATGATCCCTCCAGCGAGAAACAGCGCTGGATCTTCAATGCTCCGTAATCGGCGGCATCTTGGAATGAATGATCATTTAATGCGAATTTATAAAGGATATCTATCATGACTAAACATAGAAAAAATTATATACTGTTGTCCGTTGTAACGGCTTCGGCGTTACTGGCGGGGGTGACCGCTTTTTCGGCGGCATCGTCAAACGACCCGAAGACCTTCGTTGTGAAGCCAACGTCGATGACCAAAGCCCCCAATAAAACCGGTTTTATTCAGCTCTGGAACGTGCTGGACCCAATCCGTGCCACCAGTGAGTCGCAGAATTCGGTGCAGCAGACGGTGAAAACCGAACAATTCCCGGGCCAGTTCACGATGGTTCCGAAAGATGGACAGCAGGTGACGGTCGATGGTTCGGCGCTGACTTGGCATGCGGTGGATACGGAAAAGTATAATATCAACCTGCATTATTTTGCGAATGCGTATGGCAAGAGCCCGACAAGTGCCCTGTTTTGGGCGGTCACGGTTATCGATTGTCCCAAGGAAATGGAAGGCGTACGTTTGGCGATCGGCTCCAACTCCGCTTCGGTTTGGTGGGTCAACGGTCAGGAAGTCTGCGGGATCTATGGAAACCGTCAAACCGTGGTGGATGACGACGTTTCGAAACGCATTACGCTGAAGAAGGGTCGGAATGTGATCCGCGGAGCCATCATCAACGCCAGCGGTGCGGCTGATTTCTGCGCCCGCATTCTTGATGCCGACGGAAAGCCGCTCACGAATTATACCATCACGATCGAGTAATTGGTGAGCAGCAGGGCAGGCAGCCTTGCGGTTCAACCTATTCCAAAAGGAGATTACGATGAGATATCGACTATTTAGTACCTTAATATTTGCGCTTTCACTTATTATGCCGGTTGCATCGATCAAGGCTGCCTCCGTTTATACTGAAAAACCGGACGATTCCCGGGCGGTGTTTTTTACGCCGGATAATTTTGATATTCACGGCGATGGGATCGGGGATGACTCCGATGCACTCCAGGAGGCGGTAAGAAGCGCCGGAGGCGGCATTCTGTTTATTCCCGAGGGCAAGTATCGGATCACGAAAACCATCATTGTCGGCGGCGGAACCCGGTTGATCGGTTACGGCAAAGAGCGCCCGGTGATCGTACTACCGCCCAATTCGCCCAGTTTCCAGTGGGGAACCGGGAAATATATGTTCCACTTTGCGCAGTACAATCTGCCGGCTCCCACCACCAGCCAGCCGCAAAACAATGCGGCTCCGGCTGGACGCCCGGGACAAGGTCCCGGCGGATTCGGCGGCGGCGGTGCTCCGGGCGGATTTGGCGGAGGCGGCTTCGGCGGCGGATTTGGCGGATTCGGTGGATTTGGCGGAAGGGGCATGGCCTTCAGCGATGCGTCGGAAACCTGTTTCTATGGCGGCATGGACAATATTGATATTGAGATCGGTGAGGGAAACCTTGCCGCCATCGCGGTTCGTTTTCACGTGGCGCAGCACAGTTATCTGCGACATATGGATTTCGATATCGGAACGGCCCGTGCGGCGGTTGAGGATATTGGAAACCAGATTAACGATGTGAATATTGTCGGCGGCCGATACGGGATCATCACCAAACGAACCTCGCCGGTTTGGCAGTTCCTGCTGATGGATTCACACTTTGAAGGACAGAGCGAGGCCGCGATCCGCACCATGGAGGCCGGCTTTACGCTGGTTCGCGTCAGTTTTGAAAATATGCCGGTTGCGATTCAGATTGAGCAGGGCGAAGTGGAACAG
>JAFGWS010000074.1 GCA_016937035.1 Pontiellaceae bacterium | reverse complement strand
AGCGCAACGACAGCCCTCGACCTTCTCTTCCAGAGAAAACTGCCCGACTTCGACTCCTGCCTGTCGAGTAGTGCTGAATAGTTACACGAAAAGCAGTTATTCCGTGCGGATCCAAACCGACGACCATAACGGCGGCACCTATTCCAAGGCGTTCACGATTACCATCAACGATCTGACCGAAGTGCCTTCGGTCTCGACCGATGCGGCCAGCTCGATAACGGCCTCGGGCGCCACGCTGAATGGCACGGTGGATGATGAAGGCGCTGAGACGACGATCACGTTTGAATATGGGCTGAGCGATAGTTATGGCAGTTCGGCGACGGCGGCGCAAAGTCCGTTGGGTGCGGAGAGTGGAAGTTCAGCAGTGAGTGCGTCGGTTTCGGGACTGTCGGTTGCCACGACTTACCACTATCGCGTGAAGGCGGTCAATTCGGTGGGAACGACGGTTGGTTCGGACCAGACCTTCACCACGCTGAAGAACACTCAGACGATCACATTTGATTCGCTGACGGAAAAAACCTATGGGGACGATGCGTTTGATGCGGTGGCAAGCGCTTCTTCGGGGCTGACAGTTTCGTATGCATCGTCCGACGAGTCGGTTGCGACGGTTTCGGGATCGACAATTACGATTGCGGGTGCCGGTTCCTGTGAAATCATCGCCTCGCAGGCCGGGAATGCTTCGTACTATGCCGCAGTGAATGTCACCAACACGTTGACGGTGGCGAAGGCGGATCAGACCATCACATTTAATTCGTTGCCGGAAAAAGTATATGGAGATGCGGCGTTTGACGCGGGAGCATCGGCCTCGTCGGGGCTGACGGTTACTTATGCGTCGTCCGACACCGACGTTGCGACGGTTTCGGGATCGACGATCACTATTGTGGGGGCGGGGACATGTAATATCACCGCTTCTCAGTCCGGGAACGCATCATATAATGCCGCTCCAGATGTGATCAATTCGTTCGTCATTCACGACGTTCCGACCGTTGGGAATGTAAGCTTTACACGCACGGCCGGGAAGCCATTTAAGGTGCGCCTCAGCGAGTTGCTAACGAATACCTCCGATCCGGAAGGCAGTGCATTCGACATTAGTTCCGTCGATGCATCGTCGGCTTCGGGCTATACGGTTTCGACTTCCGGCTCTTGGCTGTATATGCTGGCCGATTCCTCTTCCGGTGCAGACTCGTTCGAGTTTTCGGTCACCAACATTTATGGCGGAGCAAGCTCCGGAACCGTCAACCTGACGGTGGATAGTGGGGAAGAAAACAGTTCTTATACGTTGAACCTAGTGTCGACGGAGACCGTCGGCGATGCGGTAACCGTCACGTTTGCCGGAATTCCCGGTCGCACCTTTGATTTGCAGGGAACGGAGAGCCTCTCCGAACCCATCTCGTGGGCTGACCTCGGGACGATCACCTTTGATGCTCAGGGGCGCGGCATATTTACCGAGAACCCCGCCCCATCGCCACGATATTATCGGCTGAAGAAGGAGGTGGCCCAATGAGAATTTCAATAAACAAACTGATGTGGCTCTGTGTGGCAGCGATTTCAATCTCTGCTCGTGCGGATCTCTTTACCTTTGATAACATTAATCAGGAGATTACTGATAATGACAGCCGAGGCATCGCTAACGTGCAGACGATTAACGGGCTCGATTCATCCATTTCCAGTATTTCCATCAGCCTCAATATTTCAGCGGTCAGTGGAGATGTGGCATTTAACGGCGATTACTATGTGACGCTGCAGCACGATGATAAATTCGTGGTTTTGCTCAACCGTGTCGGCAAAACGTCGCTGAATCCGTTTGGTTATGATGATAACGGATTTAATGTCACTTTCACGCTCGACGGAGCCGATGTTCATACCTACGGCGGCGTACTTAACGACGGAACGCTCACCAGCTCGTGGGGTGCCGATGGACGTGCAATCGACCCGGATGATGTGCTCGACACCGATGCGCGTACGTCCACGCTGAGTCAACTGATCGGTACAAACCCCAACGGAGATTGGACCTTGTTTGCCGCCGACATGAATAGTTCAGGGAAGGGACAGCTGAACAGCTGGTCGATCGACGTGCAGGCGATTCCCGAGCCCTCCGCAGCCACCTTTATTCTGCTTTCCGGGATCGGACTGCTTGTCGTTAAACGTCTGTTTCCGAAGCGATCGATCTGAGAATATGCTGCGCGGCAAGTTCCGCACCGCCGGGGTCAATCCGTTCACGCGGCGGCGGAGCGGATTCAATTTCTTTGAGCGCGCGACCGAGGTTTCCGGAGTAGAGTTCCTGATTCGGGATGAAGGCTTGGCGGCAGTAGCGCTGGATGCAGTCAACGAGCACAGGATATTCGCGGAAGTGGGCGCGGTCGGAATAGAGGATCGGTTTGTTGTTGGCGATACTTTCGGAGACAATCCCGAAACCGGGTTTGGTTACCACGATATCGACGGAAGCCATGACATCGGCAAAACATACCGTTGAGCGGGTGATGGTGTGTACCGTTGAGCCGGGCCATTCCAGCGGTTCTACGGCGAAGAATTCATAGTCTGTAAGCGCGGCGAGCGCCTTAAGCGCAGGCGGTTCGAGCATCAGCGAGGTAAATGAAAGCAGGACCCACTTTTTCTGCGGATCAGCTCCGGTGACTTCGGCGATGAGTGCTCTGCGGTCCGTGCCCGGTTTGGCAAGCAGCGGGAGATCAATTTTGCGGGGAAACGCTGCCATGGGTTCAGAAAAGGGCTGGCGCAAAAGCAGGTCGGTCTGTTGGTAGACCGTGCGGAACTTTTCGACAAAATAGGCCCAGCGTGGATTTTCTGCAACAAAGTCGGCGTATATCCAGTCCCAGCCAAAGTTGCTGGTGGCAATGTTGGGTAGCCCCATCTGTTGAGCAGCGGCGAGTGGAATGGCTGGAACATCGGCCACAACTACACCTACATTTTCGGTGCGAAGAAATTCGATTTCCTGCTGAATGAGTTCGGCTTCGCGGGCGTAAAGCTGCTCCAGCGCTTCGAGTGAGGCCTCGAGATCCACTTGAATGGAATCTTTCTGAATCAGGCCGACGTCGAAGGCGCCGCTCCGCAGTTCGATGGAGGAGGGAATACGGCTGCGCATGAATGCTTCGGGCAGATCGGTCTTTACGATAATCGGGATTTCGGGCGCGGCGGTGTGCAGCGCGTTGAGGATATCGCTCGCGCGGGCACCGTGCCCGTACCCGTGAGCGGTGATGTAATAGGCGATTTTTTTCATTACCGTGGCTAAAACTGAAACATGGCCGAGCGGATCACTTCTCCAACGGTCGGATGCGGAAACACAATCTCCTGCGCATCCTGCACGCGAAGCCCCGATTCAATCATGGCGGCGGCGCCCCAGATAATTTCAGAGCTGTAAGCACCGAACATATGCACGCCGAGCAGCGCGTGGGTATCGGCGTCGATCACCACCTTAACCGAACCGGGGCCGCGCTTGCCGTTTTCCGCCAAAAAGCGACCGCTCATTGTCAACGGCAGCGACGCTGTCCTCACGTTAATCCCGGCCTCCTTCGCCTCCCGCTGAGTCAGTCCGCACCCCGCAACCTCCGGCAGCGAATAAACCGCCCACGGAATTGCATTCGTTCGGAAGCGATCTTCCCGACCAAGAATCGTATTGAGCGCCACCTCGCCCATGCGCGTGGCGGAGTGTGCCAGCTGCGACTTTCCGGTCACATCGCCGATGGCATACACATTCGGCAGGTTGGTACGCTGCTGATCGTCGGTGCGGATGCCTCGGCGATCAAAATCCAGTCCGGCCTCTTTAAAATCCATTCCTTCAAGATTGGGTCTGCGACCGACCGCCATCAACACCACATCCGCACTGACCGACTTTTCTTCGCCGGATTTCGTGGTGAACTTTACAGTATGTCCATCGATCTCCGTCACGGGGCACCCTAGGTTAAATTTGACCTTGCGCTTGAGGACTCGGCGGAACTGGGAGGCCTGCTCGTCGTCCATAAACGGAATAATCTCATCGAGCATCTCAATCACGTCAACCTTTACGCCCAAGCTGCTGAAGAAACTGGCGAATTCGATACCGATTACGCCGCCGCCGATCACCGCCAGCGACTCCGGCATCTCCTCGATGCTGAGGATTTCCTTGCTCGTCATCACATGCGGTTGGTCGGCGCCCGGAATCGGCGGAACAACTGGAGAACTTCCAACCGCGATCACCACGTTATCGGCTTCGTACGTTTTCCCATCCACCTCCACCTTGCTCGGCCCGATCAGCCTGGCCTCACCAAACAGCACATCGACCTGGTTTTTCTTCATCATGGCGGCAATACCGGCGCGCAGCGTCTGAATTACATCGGTCTTGCGCGCCATCATCTTTGATAGATCAAACCCGATTTCACCTATGGTCACGCCGAAGTCCGCCGCCTCCTGCGCGTGGACATAGTGCTTTGCGGCATTCAGTAACGTTTTGGTCGGGATGCAGCCCCAGTTCAGGCAGACGCCGCCCAGATACTGCTTCTCAATCAGCAGCACCTTCAGCCCTTTATGCCCTGCGCGCTCCGCCATTTCATAGCCGCCCGGCCCTGCTCCAATAATGATAATATCGTACATCAAACCCTCTCCGTTCGTTTGAGGAAGCCACATGCTTCCATAAGAACAGTGGGTTTAAGAGTAGATTGGACGATATAGGGCGTCAAGAGCGACTCGTCACCATATCAACTCAGCGCCTTGGAAATACGTGAGCAAAAAGAATGTCGACGATAAAACAGTCAGCCATTATGAATAAAGATTCTTTTCCATGGCCGCCAAACATGTGGCATGTATATTGCTAATTTTTCTTCCTCATTGAGGATGCAAGAGAGAGGATTCGCCATGCAGGTTGAACAGCAAATCTGGAAAGGGAATCAAGGATGGAAGATGCTGGAGGACGCCGCTTTGTCATCCCGCGCCCAGTTGGTGTTTCTATTCGGTGATTTTTCAATATTAAGAAGCTCCGATGCCGTTGACGAGATCAAGAAGCACTATCCTGAAGCCTATGTGCTCGGCTGCTCCGCCGGCGGCGCAATTCACGATGCAGAGATTGCCGATGAGGCCCTCGTCGCGACCGCTGTGTGGTTCGAACGGACCACCATACGGGCCGCAGCCGTCGATTTGGAATCCTCATCCAAAAGCGGAGAGGTGGGCGAACAACTGGCTCAGGAACTTCTAGGAGAAGACCTCTGCCATATCTTTGTGCTGAGCGACGGTCTGACCGTTCATGGCGACGCATTGGTTCAGGGATTCATGAAGCATCTGCCGGAACATATTCGAGTCACGGGCGGACTGGCCGGTGATGGTGAACTATTTCAGGACTCCCTAGTGATTGCCGATGCTCCTGGTAGAAACAAACGCGTGGCCGCCGTTGGATTTTACGGGAAGCATTTGGTGTGCGGCTGCGGAAGTCAGGGTGGGTGGAGCGCATTCGGACCCAGCCGACGTGTGACGCGCGCAGAGGGGAAAAGGCTATATGAAGTCGACGGAAAACCTGCGCTGGATTTATACAAAAGATATCTGGGACCCATGGCGGATGGACTGCCCTCAACGGGGGTATATTTCCCCCTGAATGTTACGGTGGAAGGCTCCAGTATGCATCTGGTTCGCACCGTGATTTCGGTGGATGAAGAGCAGGGTGCGTTGGTTTTCGGCGGCGACATCCCCCTCGACTCAACGGTCACACTGATGCACGCGAATATGGAACGACTCGTGGAAGGGGCCGAAGAGGCGGGACGAATATGCCGAGATTCGGCCGGAACCCAAACTCCCCAGTTGTCTTTGCTGGTCAGTTGTACAGCGCGAAAAATTGTCCTCAAGCAACGAACCGAAGAAGAGGTTGAAGCCGTCCGGGATGTCTTTGCGGGAGCCGGCTGTCAGGCCGGATTTTATTCCTTCGGAGAAATCTGTCCACCGACCGATCATTCCTCCGCATGCGAATTTCATAATCAGACCATGACGATCACTACTTTCTGCGAACTCAAGGATTAACCGCTGTGTCCTACACCCCCCTATTAAAGCGACAGATCAGAAAACATCTGGGCTCCGACTATGTTCCCGGGCCGGAGCTTGAACAGTTCCTCGGGGCCGTCGATCTGGCCTATCAGGATTTCAGAGCCGACCGCGAGCTGCTCGAACATTCACTTATGCTCAGCTCCGAGGAGCTCATGGAGGCCAATGAGCAGCTGCGCAGAGAAGTTGAAGTCGGACGTCAGGTCATTGAACGCCTTCGCTTACTTGGAGATGGGATTAATGAAGAGCTGGGCTACACGCAGTTTACCACACATGACGACTCAACATTGCTCGAAGAAGTTGAAGTTCTGAGTGCAGCATTTCGTCAGAATCAGATTGCACAGGAAGAACTCCAGCGGGCAAAAAACAAAGCCGATCTCATTTATCGCATCGTTCCCTGCGCCGTTTTTACGTTGGACTCCGAAGGCAAGATTACCAGCTGGAACCGCAAGGCCGAGGAAATCACCGGATACAGCCAGGATGAGGTCCTCGGAAAAACCTGCGATCTCTTCGCCGCAGATCATTGTGAAAATTTTAATAATGATCCTCAAAAACGGAGCCGATTTGGCGGGGAGCGCTGCTTGATTCTCATTAAAAATGGACAACGAAGAACCATTTCTAAGAATTCTGAAACACTGTATGACGAAGAAGGCACAGAAATCGGAAGTATTCACAGTTTTGAAGATGTCACACTGAGGGAAATGGACCGACTGGAGCTGAAAAAATATAAGGAACATCTTGAGATTCTGGTGCAGGAACGCACGACGGATTTACGAAGAGCGAACGAGGCCCTCCACTGGCAGCAGCTGGATTTGAGTCAGGCAAAGGAGGCCGCCGAACAGGCGAACCGAGCCAAAAGCAGCTTCCTCTCCGTGATTTCACACGAAATCCGAACCCCGCTGCACGGCATCGTCGGTTTTGCCGAATTGATCGGCGCAGCACATCCGCCGACAGAAATCGCTGAATTGGTCAATATGATTCTTAACGAGTCCGATCATCTGGGGTCGCTCATCAATACCCTGCTTGACCATGCAAAAATTGAGGCCGGAAAGCTCGACCTCCTGATGGAACCGTTTGATATTCACCGCGTCATCCACGATCTTGAGCCGCTGATGCGCAGTATGGTTCGTTCAAAAAATGTCGAGATTCAACTGAACATTGCAGACGATGTTCCGCAGTGGATTCTTGGCGATGGAATGCGCATGACGCAGGTGTTGATCAATATTGCGAGCAATGCCATTAAGTTTACGCACGAGGGTTTTGTTCGGCTGAGCGCCCGAGTGCTCTCCGCAGAAAACGGCGCCTACATGCTCGAGTTCGAGGTTGAGGATTCCGGCGTCGGGATCCCGTCCGACAAGCTGGACGCGGTTTTTGAGAGCTTTACCCAGGCCGACAGCCGGGTCAGCCGCGAGTACGGCGGAACAGGGCTGGGCACCACAATCACCCGGCAGTTGGTCAAACTCATGGGTGGCGAAGTGGAGCTCACGAGCACCGAAAATGTGGGAACCATCTTTCGTGTAATCCTGCCGGCGCGAGCCGCTTCAGAACCGGCATTACCGGTAACCAAAGAAAAAAACGGCCCGGAGGGTTCTTTCAGGAACGGAACCCTTCGGGGCCGCGTTTTGGTTGCGGAAGATAATGAAAATGCCCAAATGCTGATCCGTATGCATCTGGAATCGGCGGGCTGCACCGCGGATATTGCCAAGGACGGCAGAGAAGCCGTTCGCCTCCACGCGGCCAACGAGTATGACTTGGTGATCACCGATATACAAATGCCGGAAATGGACGGCTTCGAAACAGCCATGGCAATCCGTGAACAGGAAAAGGACAATGCCCACGTTCCACTGCTGGCCATGACCGCGAATGCCGATGTCGCAACGCGGGAACGGTGCCGCGGCTGCGGAATGGATGATGTGCTGACCAAGCCGCTGCGCCGACGCGCCCTGCTCGAGGCCGTCAACCGCTGGATTGCACAAGGCAATCAACTGATTCCGCATCCGAAAGGAGAATCACCCATAGCCGCATTGAACGATGTGGAGTTGGACTCGGCTGTTTTTTCCTATGAAATTGCGCTGGAAGAGTTTGTCGGCCAGCGCGGCATGCTTCTTCAGGCCCTTAAACAGTTTATTCAGTCCTCGGCGCGCCAACGCCTGTCCATGTTCAGTGCCTTTGAAGCCGGCGATGCCGAAACCGTGCGGAAGATTGCTCATAAACTCCGCGGAGCGGCGGCCAACATGACGGCCTCCCGCTTACAGCACGTCGCAGAAAAAATTGAAACCTCGCTGGTTCGCGGCGACGACCTCACCACCGTTGAGCCCTTCTTTGAAGAATGGGACGACGAACGAATCCGGCTTATGGATCACCTGAAAAAAACACCCGCCTGCGCAAGTATCTTAACCTAAGGAGGAACCTATGAGAATACTCATCGTTGACGACGAATACACCAGCCGCACAAAGCTCAAAGCCCTGCTCTCGCCCTACGGCGATTGTGATGTTGCGCCCACGGGGGCCATTGCGTTCTCTCTCTTTAAATATGCTCACGAGGAAGATTTCCCGTACGATCTTATCACGATGGACGTTCAACTGCCGGATGGCCTCGGACAGGAAGTCGTAAAAAAGATCCGGGACTGGGAGCAGAAAGAAAAATCGTTCCGCGACGGCACTGAATCAAAGATCGTCATGATCTCATTCTCATACTACGCCGCCGACGTCATGATGGCTTACCGAACCGGCTGCGACGACTACCTGTGTAAACCGGTTTCCGTCGAGCGTCTCGACGACATCCTCATCAAACTCGGCATTGAGCGCATGCCGGAATAACACCGGAACCACAGATGGCTCGCTGCATTTTTCAGATTGCCCTTCGGGATAAGTCGTTTTATCCCAGCAAAAACAGAAGAAGTCGCGCGAAAAAAATAGAAGGAGCGTTTCATGAGACTTAAAACGAGCATGGTTTATTCATTTGTTGGATTAACTGTTGTTTTACTCTTCCTGTTTTACTCCAACCTTGTGATCCGGCAGACCCGCCGAGAAATTGACCTCTATCTCGCGGGACAAATGGGAAATATGCAGGGCCAGATCGATGCCACCCTGCATGATTATCATCGATTTTCGAATTATATCTTCGATGAAATCATCAACCAGAAAGACGTAACGTCGATTTTCGCTGCCGCAAAAAACAGCTCGGAAACCGAACGGGATGCGCTCCGGCAGAATCTCCATACATTGCTGAAAACGCGCTATGAAACCATGGTCCAGTACAGCTTCCGGCAGCTCCATTTCCATTTCCCGAACAACGTAAGCTTCCTCCGAATGCATCGCCCGGAAAAATATGGAGACTCGCTGGTTGGCATTCGGTATTCCGTCGAAAAGGCAAACGAACTGCGGCAGAGCGTGGCCGGCTTTGAGGAAGGAAGAATATTCAACGGCTTCCGTTATGTCTATCCACTAAGCCGTGATCAGGAGCATCTCGGCACGGTCGAGTTGTCGGTCTCCCCGGAAACCATTCTCCAAACCCTATACGAACTCTATCCGGAAAAAACGGTCTATTTTATTATCCGCGATGATGTCGTTGCCCAAAATGTCTTTGAAAGCGAGCAGGACAATTATGTTCCTTCTGGTCTGATCGATGGATATTCATTCGATGTCAGCGTTCACCGCGTTGTCAACGATCGTGAACATCAGGTGCTTGGCGAAGCAAGTGACTCCCTGAGAAAAGCAATTTGCTCAAAAATCGGTGGTCAGACGGATTTCCAAGATGCCCGCAACATAACGGTGGTCCACGGCGGGAAAGATTATCTGGTCCAGATTCATCCGATTATCGGAGTTTCCGGCCAACAAGTAGCCGCGTTTGTCTCTGTAGCGGAAGATATGATGATAAACGCCGCCAATCATGAAATGAAAATGCGTCTGCTCTTTTCGGGAATCGTGTTCATCCTCTTGATGGGGGCTATTTTCCTCCTGTTTATCTATCACCATCGATTGCTAGTTGCCCAACACCGGGCCGATGATGCCAACGCGGTTAAAACCCGGTTTCTTGCCAATATGTCACATGAAATCCGAACGCCCATCGGCGGAATCAAGGGCATGTTGGCACTGATGGAATACACGGATCTGGACGCTGAACAAAAGGAGTATGTCGAGCTGGCGGAATCATCCGCAGATCTGTTACTGGGGGTTATTAATGAGATTCTCGACATTTCAAAAATTGAGTCTGGAGAATTGGTACTGGAAGCAAAGGCCTTCCGGCT
Organism: Pontiellaceae bacterium; assembly: GCA_016937035.1. The sequence goes on along the minus strand of JAFGWS010000074.1, from coordinate 22,451 downwards.
TCGACCGGTCATCGAAAACACGGTCAACCTCTTTCTACCGGCAGTAAAAGACCGAGGGATCCAACTCCTCTGCAATATTTCTCCGGAAATTCAGGAGGTGTTGGTCGGCGATTCTTTGAAAATTCACCAGATACTCAACAACCTGATCTCCAACGCATTAAAGTTTACTCATGAAGGGAAAATCACCCTTGATGTTTCTCTCCTTCAACAGATGGAGGACGGGCGATCCAAGCTGAAGTTTGTAGTGAGCGATACCGGGATCGGCATGAGCGAATCGGTTCAGAAAAAAGTGTTTGATCCCTTTGTTCAAGCCGAAAGCTCGACAACCCGCCAATATGGCGGAACCGGCCTCGGCCTGCCGATTACCCGTGAACTGATTCGCCGGATGGACGGCGACATTTCCGTGGAAAGCCAACCGAATGAAGGAACACAAATGTGTTTCTCTATTATTCTGAACCCTTGGAACGGAACCAGCGAAGTGCTTGATCCAACTCCGATCCAACGGAAAACCGGCCATGCCCCGCTCTCCCCGAAAGAATGCCCCGAAATTCTGATTGCTGAGGATTCGCTGGTGAATCGAAAAATTTTAGAAAAGCTGCTGACCAAAGAAGGGTACCGCGCCGATATGGTCGTGAATGGAAAAGATGCCGTCTCCGCCGCAGAGCAAAAGACGTATGATCTCATTTTCATGGACTGCCAAATGCCGCTGATGGATGGATATGAAGCAACCCGGAGAATCCGACAAAAAGAGTCCCCAGATCGACACACAAAAATTGTCGCCCTGACCGCGCACGCATTCAAGGGAGAAGAGGATAAGTGCCTAGCCGCAGGAATGGATTCCTACTTAAGCAAGCCCTTTGAATTATCTGCCATATTAAAGAAAATCCGGTCGGTTTCCGGCGGACCGAAGGCCTCTAATAAACTGAATGAATCCAGTTGAGAAACCGTGCTTAAAGCGACGTACTAATAATTTTCGCGGAAAACAGTGACGCCAGGAACGGTTCATGAACGTTTATTGGCGATTATTAGCGCTTAACTGGGTTTAACGGTTGCAACGCTGAGTCAAAATTGTAGATGGCCCAGACATAGCATTTGCGAATGACTCAAAATATTGATATTAAAGCGAAGGAGCACAAGGGACACAAAAAACCATAGCACCTTCTTTTTCGCGTTCTTTGTGTTCTCTCGCGGCTAAAAAATAACATTCGATCGCGATGACATTCCGACTGGGTAATTTATCGCACGAGGCGACCGGCATTTTCCACAGCACAGTTCCATCGGCGGCATTTATCTGCATGGCGAACAGCGTCTTGCCCGACGATTCATAGCCCGATAGATAGATCACGCCATCGCATATAGCCGGGGTCGCCTCGCCGGGACCGGGCAGTTCCGTCACCCAAAGCTCCTGTTCCTCGCCTAAGCTGTCAGGGAGCTCTGTCTCGGGTGAAGTCCCGTTTAAAGGCGGGACCGCGCCACCGACTCCAATCCTCCGCCGAAGCTCCAGCCGCCAGTCCCAGCAACCCGATAACAAGAAATCTCAACGCATATTGATTCATCAAAACAACCTCACTCAAGTCAGTATCTTGTTTATAAATAGGGACATAGCGAGACAAACGGTCTGGTTTAACAAAACAATTGACGGGTAAAATAGTCATTGAATCCGAGCGTCGAATACATGACCATCTGCTCATGAACGAACAACCGAATAATCCGCTGCATGGAATTACGCTCGAAAAACTATTGACCCGCCTGGTCGATCACTATGGCTGGGACGAGCTGGGGCGACGCATCGACATCCGCTGCTTCAACTGGGAGCCCAGCATAAAATCGAGTCTCAAGTTTCTGCGCAAAAACCCGTGGGCTCGCGAAAAAGTGGAAGCCCTCTACCTCTGTACCGACTTTCAGTAGCCGAAGGACGGTTGAACACTTTTTCTCGAATCAAACAACCCACCCTCGCTTTCTTTCCATCGCCCGACCGGAAAAGGGGTCCCGTAATTTGGTTCCCCGATAGTGAAATACCAAACCGGAGGCGCATTCCATCACTCGACAACGATCCTGACGCGGGCGGCGCGGCCGGAGGCGTCGGCGCAGGCGATGGTGTGCGCTCCTTTTTCGAGTGGCCAATACACGGAATCGGCAGAGCTGGCGGCGCACAAAAGTTCGTTGTCGACAAACCAGTACAGCGTGTCGCCGCTGCCGGACGCCGCGATCCTCATCTCCTGGCGGATTCCCGGCGCGGCCGGCAGTAGTCGATAGGTTTCCCCGTCGACCGGTGTCTCGATGCCAAGCGGATTATCTTCGCGATCCGCGACCGCGTCGCCCATACCGCGCCGTTCCATAAAGGCTTGCAGCTCGGCGGGCCAGTGTTCGCCGCCGTCGCGATGAATCGCACAAGGCTGCGTTGGCGAGATGCGAGGGATATAGTAATCCTCCACGGCAGCCGCGCAGTCGGCGCACGGAACCAATCCGCTGCATGCGCAAACCGCCCGCGTCTGGATGCCGTCGGGCATTTCGAACCAGGGCGAATCGCCGCAGGGATAGAGCCGCCGGAATATTTCGCCCGCCACGGGACCGGCGGCGCTGCCGCCCACCAGGGCATCCGACGGCGACCCATCGGGATTCCCCAGCCAGACGCCGACAACATATTCGGGATTGTAGGCCACGGTCCACGCATCGCGATGCCCGGAGGAGGTGCCGGTCTTCCACGCAACACGGGGAAGCACCGCATCGGCCATGTGCCCAACCAGATCGGTCGAGCGTTCATCGCCACCCAGGATGTCGGCCATCATGTAGGCGGCCTCGGCGGAATAGATCGAACGCGGTTCCCCAACCGGTTCATCGGCGAGTACGCGCAAGGGTTGCCAAATCCCGTTCCGCGCGAGACAGGCGTAGGCGTTGGAGAGATCCAGCAACGTCATTTCGCTGCTGCCGACCACGATGCCGAGCCCATAATGCGAGGCCGAATGATCGAGCGTGGAAAATCCCAGCCGCCGAAGCTGGGCGACAAATGATTCCAGCCCGATCTGCTCGACGCATTGAAGCGCCGGAATATTGAGCGACTGCACCAACGCCTGACGTACGCTGACCGGCCCCATGTATTCCAAACTATAGTTTTGCGGATCATATCCCGCGAAGCGCATCGGGATGTCGGCCATCATGGTGGCGGGTGTGCACAGTCCCTGATCCATCGCCGCCGCATAGGCGAACGGTTTCAGCGTCGAGCCCGGCGAACGGCCGGCAACGGTGCCGTTCACCTGGCCCGACGCCGACGTATTCCAAAAATCGGGGGAGCCCACCATGGCGCGCAGCTCGCCGCTGCGCACATCGATCACCACCACCGCGCCGCCGGAAACCCCGAACGGGGAAAGCTCTTCGATGCGACGCTGCAAGGCGCTTTCCGCCACCTGCTGGATTCCCAGATCGAGTGTCGTGTCCAACCGCTCATTGCCGGGATGGCGTTGCAGCAGATAATCGCAAAAGTGTGGCGCGAGAAATGGAAGCGCTTCCCTTCTCAACGTAATGGGCTGGTCATGGGCCTCCTGCATTTGATCGCGCGTGATCATGTCGTTTTCAAACATGCGCCACAGCACGACGTCGCGCCGGTCGAGCGCCTCCTTGAGATACCGATCCGGACGCAGCCGCGACGGCGACTGCGGCAAACCGGCCAGCATCGCCGACTCCGCGAGACTCAGGTTTCGGGCGGGCTTCCCGAAATAGCGTTTGCTCGCAGCCTCGATGCCGTACACGTTGCCGCCAAACGGGGCCCGATTGAGGTATTGCTCCAGAATTTCATCCTTCGTCAGACGCGCTTCGAGCTGGCGGGCATGATGCGCCTCGACCAGCTTGGTCCATAGGTTGCGCGAACGCGGCTCGGTCATTTTGACCACCAGCGTCGTCAAGGTCGACGCCCCCGAAACCACGCGCCCTTGCAAAACGTTTTGCAGCATGGCGCGGCATACGGCGATGGAATCGACACCGCCGTGTTCGTAGAACCGCTTGTCCTCGAACGCCACCAACGCCTTTGCCGTCCATTCGCCGGTTTGATCGAGCGGAACGGGCTCGCACAAAATTGTGCTCGGATCGGGAACGACGCGCAGCGGCTTTCCGTTGCGGTCGAGGATTGTTGCCACGGCATCGAAATCCTCCAGGTCGCCACAATAATCGGGCATCAGCAACCACACCACACCAAAGGCAGCCATTGCGACCAACCCGATTTTCCCCAACGTTCGTTTTCCAATCCTCGACATACTTTACATTCCATCCACAACGTGCACGCGGCTCTTTCCATGGATGCTTTCGATGGACGGGTCATACATGCTGGAGGCCGAAACAGCGGGCCAAACAAACTCACCAACTGTGACCGCGCGCACGGCATAGCAATAATTTCTTGTCGTACTGCCAAAACCCTGCGGAAAGGCAATCACACGATCATCGCGAATATCGAGATGCTGCATGGAAAGGGTTTGCAGTCCTTTCACCCAACCCATCCGCTGGGAGGTATTCAGCACGCTGTTTTCCACCTCCAGGCCGGCGGGCAACAAATCCTCAACCACAACATTGTCGAGATAGGTATCGGACCAGAGACTCAGCTTTACGATATAGAGATCCCCCTGCCGCAGCTGGTCGGTATCGACCGGATGCCCTTCCCGATCCAGCAGCTCGCGGCGAACCCGGATTCCGCGATCGCGTTCCTCAATCTCGCCGCTTGCAGGAATCCCTTCCGACTTCCAATGGAGGAAGAGTTCGCCCTCGCTCTGGTTTTCAATCCGCACCGGCTGGCCGTCGAAGGCTTCGAGCGGCACCCGCAGTTCGTCGCGGTTTGCAAATTCCACCGTCTTTGCGCGACCGTTCCATTCGACCCGCCCCGCAATCGGCTTTTGCTTTTCCGCAAACCGCTCCGTGTATTTTCCCATCGCCATGATCGCCATGGCGTTGTCCTGCGTATTCAACCAACGGCCATTCGACTGCGCCGCCTCCAACCGGCGAACCAGCGCCGGAATCTCTTTGTTCTCGGGATCTACATCCAGCAGCACCGACAGCAGGAATGCGTTTCCACGGGTCTCCGACCGCAAGCTCCCGTTCGTCTCGAACAGTTCCGGTGTGGCGGGATAACCGCTGATGCGATCCAGCATTTCCACGGCGAGGCGCCGTTGCCCGGCGGAGAGCAACGCCGCAATCACATTGATCCGCGTGTCGTATTCCAGCACATCCCACTGCTCGCGCAGCCGATCCACGACCCCATGCTGCGGGCGCCCCGCGAGCGCCAGCACGAAGCAGGCGTAGGATGCGTCGTAGTGATGATTCTTCTGATCGATCGGCACGTCGCGAACCATCTCCTCGACATGGTTCAACGCCTCGGACAACCGGTCGGCGGGAACCTCATAGCCTGCCTTGTCCGCTTCCACTAGAAAGTGCACGGCATAGATGGAACCCCACTCGTAAACGCCGCCATTGGGCCAGAGCGAAAACCCGCCATTGCCTTTCTGCATCGAAAGGATGCGATAGATGCCCGCATTCACAAACTCGGCCGTTCCGTTCCGGCCCAGCCAACCGGGACGCATCTGTTCCGCCAACCCGGAAAGGTAGAGCAACGGAAATGATTTCGAGGTCGTCTGTTCCAAGCAGCCGTAGGGATAGTTCAGCAGATAGTCGAGACTGCCACCCAGCGTGACGGACGGCATCGACGAAAGCCAAAGCGATGTTTCGCCGGTTCCATCAAGCCAGCTAGAAGGGAGCTCAAGCAGGGACTCCCCTCCTCCAGCTTCAATGCGCTCGTTGCCTGTTTTCACGACCAAAGGAACCGCCGGACGCACCGCGATCTCGATGGGCTCCTCGTACCGCTCGCCGCCCATCTCCGCCACAAGGCGGCAAACGGCCTTGCCCGGCGCAGCGTCGGCCTTCAGCTGGAACAAAAGGTTGGTGTCGCTCCCCGCCGCGACCCAAACCATCTGCTCCGACCCGTCGCATACCAAAGGCCCGTTGCAATCCACCTGCACCCGCACCTCGCCGTCATGCTCGCTTTCGTTATAGATATGGACCGGCACTGTGAACAGATCGTCCGGCGCAAGGAAGCGCGGCAGGCTGCTTTGCACCACCAGCGGGCGCTTGACCAGCAGCGACTGCTCCGCGGAACCGAAACGCAATGGATCGACGGCGACCGCCATGATCCGCAGCTCACCCGTAAATTCCGGCACGTCGAACACAACCTGCGCCATCCCGTTGGTGTCCGTTTCGATGGCCGACGACCACAGCGCCACCGGCTTGAAGCGACGAGCCTTGATCGGATTGAGCCGCTTGCCGATGGCGGCCAGCATGCCGCCACCAGGTGTCGAGGGGCTACCGCCAACAAGATCGATTGTCTCCGGTATGAGCCGCGCATAAAGGTCATGCAGCTCGACCCCCGGGCGGCGCGGCCCGAAGAAATAGTCGTAGGGATCGGGCGTGGTGAACCCGGTCAGCATGCAGATCCCCTCGTCGACCGCCGCAAGCACGACTTCGGACGGGCAACCCTTTCCGTCGGCATCCAAAACCTGCACCGGTATTTCCAGCCGCGTTCCCGGCCTGATTTCTTCCGGCAGCTCCAGCGCAACGTCGAGCTTGCGTTCGGGCTGATCGACCAGCAACGGTATTCTTCCGGCGGCACGGTGCTGGCCCCAGAGCTCCTCCGGCAGCGCGGGGCGAACCACGCTGACCGAGCAGTAGACATTCGGGCGATACGACGCTTCAACTGCCAGCTCCACGACCGCCGTGTTGTTGCTCAGCGTCATCACGCGGCTCCACAGGATCTCGTCGCTCTCGACGGTCAGCAGCGCCTTGCCGACGAACGGGGAGCGGATCGTAAGCAGCGCGGTATCGCCGACTTGGTACGACGCGTAGTCCAGCTCCATGGCCACCCGATCCGGCGCCATCATGGAACGATCATCCCAATGCTGCCCCGGAAGGATCACGGAAAATTCCATCGACGAAGCCGTCCCATTTTCGGCGTTTTCGACCACCAGACGATAGTGCCCGGCATGGTTTGGTTCGAATGCCACGGATGCACGACCTTCCGAAAAGGCGACGGCGTTGGACTCGATCTCGATTGCCTTCTGTTCGGAACGGTAGACATAATGATCGCCCTCCTGCCGCAGCACCGAAACCCAGCTCAGCTTTTCAATCCGCGTTTCCAGTGTTCCAGTGTCGGGCAGCAGCGCCGCATCGGGGGAAACCAGCACCAGATCAAAGCTGTGCGTGGCTCCGGTTTCGAGCGAACCGTCCGGGCGCTTGATCCCGATATAATGGGGATAGACGTCCACGACGCGGCTGCCATAGGCGGTCACTGTCCGTCCTCCGATATCCTGCACCGTCCCGGAAATGATCGCCCGGATCGCCGCCGACGGACGCCACTGCGTCGAGGTCTCCGCCGAAAATTCGACCTTGCCGTCGGCGTCCAGGTTCTTGCGCCCAAGCGGACGAGAGAGCGTGTTGAACGTACGCCGGGCATCGCCGAAGACATAGCCGCTCCACTGCGCCGGCGCAAAACCCAGGGGCGAAAAATCAACCTGCGCCTGGGTCTCCAGTCCCTCCGCCGCCCGGCCAAACAGATGCCGGCCTTCCACGGAAAAGCCAAAGGGTTCTCCCGCCGCGACGCGGCCTTCCGGTATATCGAGCCTCGTGCGGATCTGCGGCGGCACAAACTCCTCGACCGAGATCGCAGTTTCGCCCAGCACCTCCCCGGCATCGCCGGGAATGCGCACCTTCAGGACGTAGCGCCCGGTGGCGACATACTCCGCGAGTGCAATCTCGAACTCGACCGTGCCCCGTTCGCCAAGCATGCCATTCAATTTTTGATCCAGCTTCCCGTCTGGACGGATGAGTTCCGCTTGGACCGGGAAGGACTCCGGACAAACGACATCGGCACCGCGCACCACCGCCTCGAAATGGACCGTCTCGCCGGGCCGGTAGATGCCGCGATCCGTGAAGACGAATGCTTCATAGCCGGAAGAAAGGTAGTTCCGCGCTCCAATCGCGCCGCCGGGCTCGACTCCGGAATTGCCCAGCCGCAGGTAGGTCAGGTCGTCACCATTCTTGACCACCACCATAAAAGGCGTGCCTTCGGCCAGCGGTTTTTCCGGATCAAACCGAACCAGCCCGTCGCCATCGGTTTCGCCCCGTAGCAACAATTGGTTTTCCAGAGAGTAGACTTCGACCGTAGCGCCCTCGACGGCATCGAGGGAACGAATCGAATTGATCCAAACGAGCATGTCCCGATCGGATTGGCGCAGCGATATGCCGAGATCGCTGACCACGATATCGTGTTCCGCCTGGCCGCCTTTGCTTCCGCTCACCTCGATATGGAACACGCCGGTCCGGCCTTCCAGCCATGGCCGCAATTGCAGCGAACGCTCGACGACTTCGTTGACCTCGGCATCGATGGGAAGATCGAATGTGCCGACCAGCCGGTCGAGCCCCCGGTAGACATTGCTGGAATAGTAGCCGGCATAGCCCGATTCCCGCGCGGCGAGCTGGACCAGGTTGTTGGCATAGACCTGTCGCACGGTCACCGTGCATTTACCGGTGTTCACCGCCTTGATCGGGATGGACAGGTTGCCTTGCGTGGAAAGATAGGTTCCCTTGGCCACAAACTCGATCGATGGTTGCTCCGGCGGAAAGTAGACCGTCCGCCGATCATCCTTGGCCAGCTTGACCTGGCCATCGCCGAACCCCTGGAGAAACGTGACCGAATAGTTATGCCCCGCCTCGAATTCCCCGAGAATTCGAAAATGCTGCCGTTCGTCCCATGAACTATAGGGCTCCACCGCAAAATCCATTCCGGGCTCGATCCGGATAAACCCCTTTGCCGTTTCAAGATCGACCGGGCCGTTCAACATAACCTCCAACTGGCCCATGGCAAACTGACGCGATTGCGCAACAACCCGCAGCACGGCCAGCTCGCGGGATATCTTCACCTGGCGCACTTCATCCTTTTGCAGGCCGAGCGGCCCGGCACTGGATGGCAAATCCTTCTTTACCGTCAATTCCAGATCATCACTGGCCGGCGGTTTCATGGATAGGCGGACAACGTTCTTCGATTGCAGCGCAAACCCGGAAATGGAGAGCGCTTTCCCGTCGGGAGTCGCCAACTTCAGAAAGTTGTAAAAATCACCACTGTTAATAGGTGCATTAAATTCCAGATCCAACTGGAGCTGTCCAGCCGTGGGAAGGCTGCTTTGGCGTACATCGACCAGGGCAAGCGGAGTGGTCTCGAACGTGGCGACCGACTCTCCGCTGCAAGGCCGCCCATCGAGCCCGCGCAGATCGTTGCTCATGATCGCCGAAAACACGGAGCACTGTGGCCATTCAGAACGCGGACGGAATGCCAGCTCGTCGGCTGCGACCCAGCAATATTCCCCATCGATTTCGGGAAGAAACCGGACCGGGCCGCTATCGGTCCATTGGCCGATCGGATTGGCCGTGGCCATCGACGCCGTGAAGCGCCAACGCAACTCGTCGCGGGAACCCGCCTCGACGCGCCCGTTGTCCGGCATTATCAGCGCGGCATGCACATGGGGATCTTCCTTGTCGCTCAGCCAATAAATCACCGCCGCCGCATTCAAAATCAGGAATGCCAATGCCAGTACAAACCACCGATTCATCCTTGTTTCGTGCCCCTCGCGCCCGCCGTTTCCGCCCGTCTTCATTATCCGTCCTCCGTGTTGTTTCCAGAGAGTCGCACCTCCGTTTGAAGACAGGATGAACTCCATGTGAAATGGACGTGAAAAATGCGGGGGGCAAGGTGAATTTTTGATCCACAGATTGCGCAGATAAACACAGATTTGTTTATGCCGCATTGCGGCGACTCTTTGTTTTTTGGGGGACAATATTCGGCAGCGTCGGCTTCATGCAGAGCGTACCACCAGGCATTTTTCTCTCCTGGCGACGCCCGTATCCGGTCTCATTCATTCCGGGAAACTAAGCACCCAGGTGCGAAGCCATGCAAATTTCTCCGCCCCCGAGGCCAAGGCCATCCTGCCTTCCTTTTCAAACAGTTGCCGGGTTCTTTTGGGGAATCCGGATTTATCCTTTTGGCTAGCAGCAATCGGATTCAGATAGATCGCCGCCTGACGAACCCGGTTCCTCAGGAAATAATCCTGCGCCTTCTCGCTTTCGCAAATGGAGATCCATTGCTCGATGATCGAGGCAGGCGGTGACCACTCGATGTCATGCTTGGCACATAGGATCTGTAAAACGGCGCACTGAAACTCGGTATACGTGTCGCCCTTTAATAAAATGTGCTGCAGGTTTTTGCGGCCCAGTGAATCGATCCGCGCCCAAACCCCGAAGAAATGGGAACTTAAGTTGTCAGTAAGATCGGAGATCAGGAAATCATTCAGCCGGTCATCGGCTAGTTTTTCCGGATTGTGCCATTGGGCCAGAATCCTGGAAGCCATCCGGGCCGATTGAATGTCCGGGCCGGTCAGTTCGCGATAAAGCAGTTTTTTCAGCTCCGGGCCATAGGGATTGTTTCTTAGGATGTAGGCTGCGTAATCGCAATTCGGCGGCAATGCATAATGCCGGGGATTGATGTCATCGTTCCGCAGTGCCACAACGAGGTTGGTCTGTAAATAATCAGGCAGCGTCGACAACCCAAATCCGGCCTCCAGATGTTTGTAGGTGAGCAACAGAGAGGAAAGCTGCTGGATCTGATGCTCGCCCTCGCGTGCATATTTTTCCAGTTCCGACATTTCAACGGCACGCAGTTTTCGCTGTTTCAGGTCTCTGAAGACCGACCGCGCCCTCCAGAGTTCGGTATTGTTCGCGAGGTCGGAGAGAATCACCGATGAGGTATCCGCAGCTTTAACCTTCACAGCAAACAGACCAATCAAAACAATCAACAGAACCTTCACTTTATCGTATCCCCTTTCGATGCATTTAACACCAACGGATAGAATCACATCTTCCACACCGTGGCCATCATGATCCGCCTCTGCGCGCCCGGATTCAGGAACTACCAGCGCTTTTGCTTCATCGGACGTCTCCTTCCATGCGGGTACCGACCGTGTACCAGTCCACCTTGCGGGTCAGCATCATGGCCAGCGCCATCAGGCCAAAGAGCAGGACGGATCCCGCAACGAGGGCATGATCCTCGGATTGCAGCAGAACATAGAGGATGCCGTAGAGCAGTCCCAGCAGGCCGCCGAACGCCAGCCCGCGGTTCAAGCCGCGCAGGATATGGCAGACATAGAAGACGATGAGTCCGATGGTGGCGAGGCTGGCCAAGGCATACGAGAGCCCAAAGCCGACATGCTCCGAAAGGCTAAGCAACAAAAGGAAGAAGATCGATTGCGCCAGCCCGACAAATCCGTATTGGACCGGATGGATGCGCAAGGATGCCATCACCTCTAAGAGCCAAAACGCCGCGAAGGTGATGAAGATGAAGAGGAAGCCATATTTCAGCGCCCGGTCGGTCAGGGGATACGGGCTGATCGGATCGATCAGGCTGACGCCGAACGACTGTATTCCGTGCCGACCGGTACTGATGCTCTGCTGCGCGGAACTGGCCAGGGAATTGACATTCCAGGACGCAGAGAACCCGGCGTCCGAAACCGTCCGCTCTTCGGCCAGAAAATCGCCGATGAAACTCGGGTGCGGCCAGCTTGATTCCAGACTGATGTGGTTCTCGGCCCCCACGGGAATGAATTGAATCTGCTTGGTTCCATTGATCCGAAGGTCGGTGCTGAACGGGAAGGACCGACCAAACAGCTCGGCGGCATTGGGTAGCTCCGCATGGATTCCCGCCTCGAAACCGCCGATCACGCTTCCCGATTTGAATTCAAGCGGCTGGTCGTTCCACTGGAGGACGGGAATGGATGGAAGTCCGCGCGGATCGCTGATCATGAAGCAGGCCTCCACCGAAACCAGCTCCAGCCGCGACCCCTTGCGGAGCGCCAACGACTCGAACTCAGGAAATGCCACACGGCCCGAAAGGCGGCCCTCGCTCTGGAATACGTTGGCCTTGAAGATGCCCCGGTAGCGTTCCTGCACCGACATGGTGCCGTCGTAGGCAAAAACCGCCGGAAAGACCAGTTGACAGCGCAGCTCGTCCATTTCCTCGTCGTACCAGGTATCCTTTCCCGGGTTGTAGAGATGCTCGCTCCAAAACTCGCGCAAGGTCACCTTGAACACCGGACCGCCGATCTGCTGCGACCCCGCATAGCTGTTCGCAATGTCCTGTTCCACTTCGACAAGACGATTCCGGCGCTCCTGCGTCAAGCCGCTGATCGCCGCCAGCAATATGACCAACACCATCGAAATCCCACCCAGCACCAACAACTTCACCAATATGCGCAGCTTCATCGCAGCCCTCCTTTTTTATCAGGAACGCAGCATGGCAAAGCTGTTTGAAGACAGTATGAACCCCATGTGAAATGGAGGTGAAAAATCGGACGAAACGCACCGCCGCGGCGTCCGCATGCACCTCAGGAAAAGGACTTTGGGGGCAGACAGCGTTTGAACCACTTCGTTATTTCCCTTTGGGAAATTATCTGCGCTGCGCTTCGGCGAAAGCGCCCTACCCTTCGACCGGAATAAACAGGCTGGCGCAGACGCCGCCCTCGGACCGGTTGGAGATCCGGACGTCGCCGCCGTGCAGCCTGGCGGTTTCCCGCACAAAATTGAGCCCGAGCCCCGACCCCTTTTTGCCGGTGGCGGGCCGGGGCAGCGAATAGAAGCGTTCAAAGATCCGCTCCAGGGCATAGTCGGGAATGCCTGATCCGCAATCGACCACCTCGATAAACACAATCCCCGACTCTTGTCGAACCACCAGCTCCACCACCGAATCGTCGGGCGAAAAATCGATGGCGTTCCGCAGCAGGTTGGCCAGCGACTGGCGCAGCAGGAAATATTCGCCGCGCAGCGCCAATCCTCCCGGCACACTTCGGCGGATTTCGATCCGGCGACTCCGGGCCACGGGCGCAAGGCTGTCGGCCACGTCGTTGATCAATTCGCGGACATCGACATTCTCGGTCTGCACCAATCCCTTTCGCTTTTCCAGTGCCGCCAAGGTCAACATGCGATCCACCAGCCCATGCAACCGGTCGGACTCGGCGCGGATATTTTCAAGAAACCGCTTCCGCTGCCCGGGCTCCATGTCCTCCTCCAGCAGCTCGGCGGCCCCGCGAATGGCGGCCAGCGGGCTCTTCATTTCGTGAGTCAGCCCCTGGACATATTCCTCTACATACTGCTTCCCTTCCAGCGCATCGCGCATCTCCTCGAAGGCGTCGGCCAGTTCGCCCATCTCGCCGCCATGACCCAGCCGGGGGCGCTTGGCGGCCCGGCCATCGCGGATGGCGCGCGCATAGTCCGTCAGCGCCCGCACCGGCTGGATGATCCAGACCGAAACGGGAACGAGCATCAGCAGGATGGCCGCGAACGCAATCACGCTGGAAACAATGAGCCGCTTGCGCGCCTGCTTCATGAACGGTGCAATGCTGCGAACCGGCTTCCCCACCGTGACCGCACCCACGATCTCGCCCTCCACCAGAATCGGCGCGGCAATGTAGAAATGGAAGCTGTCGAGATCGCCCTTGATCTCGTACGAAGCCCGCGCCCCGTATTCCCCCTTCAGCGTCAGCCGCGTGTCGCGCCAATGGTATTCCTCGCCCACGTCCAGCTCGCCGCGCGAATCGTACAGCACCTCTTGGTCCAGATTGACCACGACCACCCGCAGGTTCATGTTGGTCTTCACATGGTCGTAGATCAGCGCGTCCAATCGACGGCGCCCCGCCCGCTCGAAGGCTTCGGTGAACGACTCTTCCGGCTCGACGACGCCATTCGACACCTGGTCCGCCAACTGCTCGGCCAGCACGACCGACGTATCGACCAGCGACTCCTCCATGGTGATGAAATAGTGCATCCGGACATCGCGCACGATCCAGTCGACGAGCCAGTAGAAGCCCGCCGTCAACAGCACCAGCGCGGTCAGCAGCAGACGTGTGCGCATCTTCATGGGTCCACCTTCAAGCAGTAGCCCCAGCCGCGGCGGGTCTGGAGACAGTCCGAACCGGGCTCGATCTCCCGCAGCTTCGAGCGCAGCGTCTTAATGTGCGTATCCACCGTCCGGTCAAGGCTCGCGCCGGGCTCCTCCCACGCATGCTCCATCAGCTGTTCCCGGGAAAACACCTGGCCCGGATGCCGGATCATCAGCTCCAGCATACGGTATTCGTAGCGCGAAAGGCCAAGCGGCCGCCCGTGGTAGAAAATATCCTTGCGCAGAGGATCGATCTCAAAGACCGGCGGGGTCTGCATCGGCTGAATTGCTTGGCGATTGCCGTTGGTGCGCCGAAGGATGGCACGGATGCGCGCCGTCAGCTCGCGCGGACTGAACGGCTTGGCCATATAGTCGTCCGCCCCCAGCTCCAGCCCCACGATGCGATCAATCTCCTGCTCCCGGGCTGTAAGGAATATGATCGGCACATCGGACCGGCTGCGGATGCGGCGGCAAAAATCGAAGCCGCTTTCATCGGGCAAGCCGACATCCAGCACGACGATATCGATCGGTTGACCCTGCAGGAAGATCCACGCCTCGCCCGCCGTCCCGGCGCGGACCGGCTCCATGTTTTCCGTCTCCACCGCAAAGGCAATGTTGTCCGCGATCGACGGCTCGTCCTCGACGATCAATATCCGCTTCTTCTCGATGTGCCCACTCTCCATGATCGGCAGACTATACGTGCGCCCCCACCCCGTTTCCAGCCCAAACACGCGCTCACCGAAACCGGCCTTCCTCCAATAACCGCGACAACCCACAAAGCGCAGAAAAAAATATTCCATGCGGGCCTCTCTGCCGCATCAATTCAAATAATGACAAATTAGGTGATCTGACACCTTAATCATTTTCCTCAGAAGGCATTGCGCTCTTCTTTTCCGATTGACAAAGAATCAGAAATCAAACACAAACTCCAACCCATTGAGCCGGAGGCGGCGCCTCCATTTTAACATCGGAGAATACACCCAGAAAGGGCTTGGGTATGAAACGTTCAGGATGGATCGGATTATTGGTGTTTACGGCGGGGGTTGCCTCGGCGATGACGATTAAACCGGATGTGGATAATGTATATAAAGCTCAGGCGAGGCTCTGGGTGACAAAACCGTTCTCTCTTGATCCGATTACCGGAGCGCAACGGGTTCATGCCTATGATCCATACTATATTTCCACTCAGGTAGAGATTATGGGGGCTTTTTCTGTGTTGGAAGAAGTGGTTAACCGACTCAACCTCCTGGAAGAATGGGCTGAGAGTGAAGATACGCTATCGATGTCTCAGGCCGTAAAGCGCCTTCGCAAATCCGTTGCTGTTAAACCAGTACGTGATGCTTCAATCATTACGATCACAGCTTATGCGGACAACCCTGAGGAGGCAGCTAATATTGCCAATACCTATGCAGAAGTCTATCGAGACTCCCGAAGAAATATTGCCGATGCTGAAAATCGCAATGCCATTTCGCAAATGGAGAAGCAGTGGAAGGAGCAACAGGAAATTGTAAGTGAAGCTGAAGATAATTTGAATGAAATTGACAAAGAATTACAGATTTCCGCCAGTGAAGTTATTATTGGTGACGAATACAGATTCTACAGCGATATTAGAAAGCACTTAGCGCTCTATAAATATACTACCAACGACACACAATATCTAATGACTGAATTGTTATCGGCTCAGCGGGAGATGATACAACTTGAATCTACTCTTCGTACTCTTATGAACATCACGGATGAAGACTTGGTAAAAACTGTTTCTGCGATGACGGATGATGTAACGATTTTGACTGCTATTCAACGGTTAGTCGAAGTCCAGGCAGATCTGAGAGAAGCGAAGACACAGTTCGGAGAGGAACACCCAGAGCGCATACGCCTGAAAAATCAGGAAGAGCAATGGATTCAATATTTGGAACAGCGACTTGAAGGTATGCGACTTCGCCTTCAGAAGGATTATGATATTGCCAAGGAAACCTACGATCGTCTCGCGTTGAAATTGGAGGCCGCGAAGGAACAGACCATTGAAATGAAGGTGGGAGAGAAGTATCGTCCGTATCGAAAGGCGCTTGCTGACTTAGAACGCGCTCGAGCAATTTATGATACGTTAGGGGAACGTCTCCGCCAGCATCTTATTAGAACTGGTGTTCCCTATAACTCGGTTGAAATCTTTGATCGTGCCAGGCCGGAACCCACGCCCGTCTCTTCTTTTTCTGTGGATTCATTGAATTCAACGTATGAAAAGCCTGCCTTGGATGAAGTTGCTTATCAGCTGAAGAAAAGTATTTTGTCCAAAGAACGCCTTGAGGCGGTACTAAAGAGCGGGGACCAAGCTTCGATTGATGCCGCGCTTAAGGATTTGAATGAGGCGCTGAATGAGGCGTTGGACGCCGCGGAGTAGGATGCTTTGGGAAGCACGGAGTCACGTCTTTCGCCATTCGACCCTGAAAACGGCTTTTTCATGGGGTGGATGACCGGCTGGATACATCCGTGGTTCCGTTGCATTGGCTGCCGCGCAAGCGCTGTGGAAATTTGAATGCATTAATCGACAGGGGTTTATGCGTTCTCCGGCAGAGCATTCTTTTCAGGCAGCAGGACCAACCTCAACTTAAAGGGGATGACGCATGAAGAAATATAACCTCGGGACCGTGGCGATTCTGGCCATGCTCCCCTTTGCGCTGACCGCAAGCGCGCAATCCCAGACAAACAATGCCCAGGCGCTCGAAGGCTACACGCTTTATTCGACGCTCAACGGCACCACAACCTACCTGATCGACATGAACGGCGAGGTGGTGCATTCCTGGGACCTGGCATCGGCGGCCGCGTTCAGCACCTATTTTCTTGATAACGGACACCTGCTGAGGTCCGCAGCGAAGGGCGGCGGCATGGGCTTTGGTGGAATGGGTGGATTCGGCGGCGGCCGACGGGGCGGCGGCGCACAGGGAGGCCCGCCCGGCGGCATCGGTGCCGGCGGCAAGATCCAGGAGATTGACTGGGACGGAAAGATCGTCCGCGAATATGAATATTCCACCGACACGCAGGTTCCCCACCACGACATTGAACGGATGCCGAACGGCAATATTCTTTTGGTCTGCTGGGACGCGAGATCGGCAGAGGACGCCATCGCTGCAGGGCGCAGACCCGAATACCAGACCGGCGCGCTGCACCCCGACGCCATCGTAGAAATCAAGCCCGTTGACGACAACCACTATGAAGTGGTTTGGGAATGGCGCGTCTGGGACCATCTGGTCCAGAATTTCGACGCCGAAAAACCCAACTATGGCGATGTATCCGAACACCCCGAGCGGATCGACATCAACTATTCCGAAAGCTGGACCGACCAACCTGCCCGGGCCGCTGGACGGGGAAATCGAGGCGCTGGATTCGGTGGCGGCGGCGCCTTTGGGGGAATGGGCGGCGGCATGATGGGCGGCGGCATGATGGGCGGCGGAGGAGGACAGATTCCGATCTCCGACTGGACCCATCTCAACGCCATTGACTACAATGAGAAGCTCGACCTGATTGTGGTCAGCAGCTACGCCTTCAGCGAGTTCTGGGTGATTGACCACAGTACAACCAGGGAGGAAGCCAAGGGCCGCACCGGCGGAAAGCACGGCAAGGGCGGCGACCTGGTCTATCGGTGGGGCAATCCCGCCGCCTACGGGCAGGGAACGAACGATGACCAGACGCTGTTCTGCCCGCATGATATCCAGTGGATCGAAGCCGGCTTGCCGGGCGAAGGGCACATGCTCATCTTCAACAACGGCCCCAACCGTCCGGACGGCCAATATTCATCGGTCGAGGAGTTCATCCTGCCGCTCAATGAAGAGAGTCGGTTCTCAATGGAAAACAAAACCTTCGCGCCGATCAAACCCGTCTGGAAATATGTGAATCCGGACGACAAGACGAGCTTCTACGGCACGAACATTTCCGGCGCCCAGCGTCTTCCCAACGGGAACACCCTGATTTGCGAAGGCCCCAAGGGACATTTTTTCGAAGTCACGCCCGACGCAAAAACCGTCTGGGAATACATGGTTGCGGCGACCGGTCGCGCGGGCGGCGGTGCCTTTGGGGGCATGGGTGGAATGGGCGGCGGCATGGCCAGCCAGGTTTTCCGCGCCACGCGCATTCCGGCAGACCATCCGGCCCTCAAGGGGAGGGATCTGAACCCTGTTGCGAAAACCGAACAGGCGCCGCCGAAAAAACCCTAGAATGGAGTCGTTTCCCATGGCGGCAGAACCTATTCATTCCGGAAGTGGTTTCGGGCGGCCTTTATTTACAAGCAGCGTCAAATCAAATGGTAAGTGCAATTCCTTTTGCTGCCGCTATTATTCGGTGCGCCACAGGTTCGGCAGGAAGCGGTAGTAGAGCAGATGACGCCACGTGGCCCAGTCATGGGCGCCCGCGCCGCCGACATAGTACTCGTGCTCGATCTTGTGGTTGACAAGCGCTTCATGCAGGGCGATGCAGCGGGCGCCGATAAAGCCGTTGGCCTCTCCCGTGCCCTGCCCCACAAAGAGATATTCCACCTTGTCGTTAACATCGGGATCGTTGAGAAAATCCTTGATCACCTCTTCGCTGTTGGAATCTCCCGCGCTCAGCACGCCGAAGTTGGCAAACAGGTCGAGCGAGTTGAACCCGACAAACTGGGTGTGGCGTCCGCCCATGGACAATCCGGAAAGCGCCCGCCCCTTGGGATCCTTGCGCACGCTGTATTCCTTTTCCACCAACGGCACGACATGCTTGCGCATCTCTTCCTCGAACAGCTTGAACGTCAGTTCCGTATGCTGAGGATGGTTGCGATGGAGCACTTGGTTGTTGGGAATGGCGATCACCATGGGAACCGCCTTCCCCTCCGCGAGCAGGTTGTCCATCATGAAATTCACGCGGCCGTCGTAGACCCAGTTCGAGGGCAAATCACCGCTGCCGCCCACCAGGTAGAGCACGGGGTAGGTCTTGGTGCGATCATAGCCGGGCGGCGTGTAGACATAGAGCTCGCGCTCCCCCTCGGTCACATCGGAATGGTAGACATGGCGGGTAACGTTTCCGTGAGGCACGTTCTTCGCGTCGTAGTAAGCCGGGCCGTCGCCGTGCACCACCAGCTGGCTGTAGGGCGGCATCGCCGTGAAGCCAGCAATGGAGTTGCTGGGGTCGGCCATCTGCACCCCGTCCACGTTGAAATAGTAGATGTACATGTCGGGTTTAAGCGGCCCGACGGTCAGGGTCCAAACTCCGTTTTCGCCCTTGGTGAACGCCATGCCGCCGCGCCCGCCCCCCAGCGCGGTCTGGATGGCCACGCCGGTCAACTGCACTTCCTTGGCGTTGGGGGCCCTCAGGCGGAACGTGACGGTCTGGTCGTCATGGACTTCCGGCGAAATGAGCGGAGCGCTGTAAGCGGTCAGATTGTCGGTGTTTTTCTGAGGGTTGTAGTCCAGATTGACATTGGCCTGCTGCGCCAACGCCAAGCAGGGCAGCAACAGGATTGCAAGAATGGAACGACTAGAAATATACATGACAATTCTCCTTTTCTATATTTTTTACGACTAAAAAAATTTCCGCACAGCGCCAGCCCAGTTCGCCAGAGTCTTTCGGGCTGCTCTATTCGCCCTGCAACCCGAGGTTGAGCACGGTGTCGTAGGCCGGCTGCTTGGGCTGATCCTGCGCATCAAACAGCAGCGGGCTTCCATTCTTGCGCCATGAAACGTCGTCGTTGATGCCCCAGAAGGTGACCATTTTTACAGAGTCTTTATGCTTCAGAATGGCCCGGAACAGGTTTGCGTAGCCGTCCGCCAGCCGCTGGTCCGCTTCCGAAATCAAGCCGCCCGAAGTCAGCGCGACCGTATCTTCGATATTGGCACTGGTGCTGCGGCGACCGCCCATCGCGACATTGACGTCCAATTCGGTGATGTGAATCGGAAGCCCGAGGGTCTCCAGATCGGTAAAGGTCTCGTCCATGGTTTCGAACGAAATATCGGAATTGATGTGGGTCTGGGTGCCGATCGCGCCGATCGGAATGCCTTTTTCCTGCAGGGACTTCACCAGTTTTTTGAGCTTTTCGCGTTTGGCCGGGTTTTCCAGGCTGTAATCGTTGTAGCGCAGAATCGCATCCGGATCCGCTTCATGAGCATATTCAAAGGCCTTTTCAATAAAGTCGTCGCCGATGATCCGGGTCCAATAGGTCTGGCGCAGCACATCGTTACCGCCGTCGGCCAGCGCTTCGTTCACGACGTCCCAAACCTTGATCTTGCCCTTGTAGCGGCCCACCACGGTATGGATGTGCTCGCGCAGACGTTCGAGCAGCTGTTCACGCGTAGCCAAGGGTTCCACCGGACCGCGCATACCGCCCCAAGGTCCTTGCTGAGCCTGGGCATTCTGTTCCGGTTTCGCATAGGGATCCGCCTGGAAAATCCAGTTCGGAACCTGACTGTGCCAAACCAGCGTGTGTCCGCAAATGTACATGTCGTTGTCCAAGCCGAACTGGACGAAGGCATCTGCCGGTTCCCAGTTATAACCTTCGGGGCCGGGGTTGGGCTGAACCAGCACCCATTTCAGGTCGTTTTCGTTCACGATCTGATTAAACTGGGTCTTCGCCAGTTCCGTATCCATCAGGACTTCCTCCATGGTCCGGTCGGTATTGTCGGCTTCAACATTCGGATCCTGCATGGTGATGGTGCGGTTCAACGCGACACCAATCAAAATTCCGTGGTCTTCATAGGCGCTCGCTAATGTAGGTTCAGAAGAAGCACACCCGGTCAGGAGAGACCCTGCAGCCAATAAGCCGGCAGCGGACAACATATGTATTTTTCGGTTTTTATTCATATCTATCATTCTTCAGTAGGTTACGGACTTTATGGCGAAGTTAAACAACGCCGCCCTTCATATACGTTTTTCCAGACGATGGGAGCCTCCCCCCGGAGAATCGTCCTGAAAACAGGTTAAAGTTGACGGTATAGTGCAGAAGCTACTTGTTGTCAAGACGCCGCCCGGCTTCGCTCAAAAAACCTCAATCTTACCAATTGCGAAAATCCTAAGCCCTTATTCCGAAACCCCAAGCAATCCACAAAAACCAAACTCGAAAACTGCTTCGTGTCACCCATTTGGGGAATTGAGCCGTATTTGAATTTATTATTTGTTTCGGATTTCGAGTTTAGAAATTCGAATTTCCCCTGATCAGTAAAATCAGGGCCTTTTCACATGCACCCTTGTCATTATTCTGTCCTAAATCATTTTGTCTAAAACCATGCACCCTCAGCTATATTTTCACCACCCGCTGCGCTGGAGAACACCGAGTCACAGAGTTTTTTGACCGCAAAGGAACACAAGGATTGCAAAAAAGAGCCTTGTGAATTCCATTTTTGAGTTCCATGCGTTCTTTCGCGGTTAATCAATATTGGTTGCGGCTTTGCCGCGCTGCGTTCATTCGTGTAAACCGTGGTTCCTACTGCCATCCACAATATCAACTCGTAAAGGCCTCGCCATCTGGCCGCTCCTCTCGTTATAGATCAATTAAACGTTCAATGTGCAGACCTGCCCCCCCCTTCTGTTCTTTTATGAAATCTCCCATACTATCTTTTGATATCACCACTTCTCTTATTTTAATCATATTTCTTATTATATATATTATTCTGTCAACATCATCGCTAGATGTAATATCACTTTCGTATAATAGAAGTTTTCGGCAATCCCCAAAAGGATCAGAGGAGAGCTCCCGTGCTTCATTGCTTATATCTCCATATTTTCTTTTTATTACTGATCCATTTGAATTTATTAACAAAAACAGCCTTTTAGATTCAAAAGATATGCTCCTATTCAGACAGCCTGCATAAACCTCCCTATCAACTCCCACTCCACTCACTGGATCTTCACCATCAACTAAAGTCGCATCAAGCTCTATCAATTCCCTACTTATTGTAAAAAATATCTGCAATTGATACTGTTCATCTGAACGACTAATATTACCATTAAACAACACCTTAAATATAGAACCTAGAACAATAGACTTTTCTGGCCTAGGATGCTCGCTGTTACATACTTTTTTTGCAGCATAATATAATTTACATATATCAATGTCATTATTCACCATAAAGGAGTCTTTGCCGCAAGTTGATTTAATAAATTCTAAAGCATATGCAACATCTCTATCCTTAAATAAGTCATCGCAGATTTCAATGCTGGAATACGTGGTCGCTATGGAATCATCCCTTTCACATGCGACAACGACAACTGAAAGCAATGCTAGTGATAATATATACTTGCTCATAATTACTTGCAAGGATTTGTCCTGTATAATTTTATTATTGCATCTACATATGTTTGCGGGTCAAGCAATTCGGCCACACTATCCAAGGGGTCAGTCCCGTCCAAGGGGTCAGTCCCGTAATCTAGTAATTTCATGCAAATACTCTCCTTATTCCTCCCGTTCGCGCTCCTTCATTTCATCGATTCT
>JAFGWS010000073.1 GCA_016937035.1 Pontiellaceae bacterium | reverse complement strand
AGCGCAACGACAGCCCTCGACCTTCTCTTCCAGAGAAAACTGCCCGACTTCGACTCCTGCCTGTCGAGTAGTGCTGAATAGTTACGATCTGAATAACATTCTCAGCCCAATCATAATGGGATCGGAAATGCTGAGTATGACGGTGAAAGATCCCGACGAAAAGGCGACGTTGGCCATCATACAGGAGAGTGCGCATCGCGGCGCGGATACGATCCGCCAGTTGCTGACCTTTGCACGCGGAACGGAGGCAAAAAAGGGGCCGGTACAGCCGCGACACCTCCTCAAGGAAATCACACGATTGGTGAAACAAACCTTTCCGAAAAACATTGAGATTTATTCCGACTACGAAATTCGATCGGAAACGATGTTAGCCGATCCTTCGCAGTTTCATCAGGTGCTCATGAACCTTTGTGTAAACGCTCGCGATGCCATGCCCGAGGGCGGGATTCTCTTTATTAAACTGGAAAACATTAAGATCGAGGAATCGCAGGTTTCTATTCACCCTGCCGCCCGACCGGGAACGTACGTCGTGTTTGAAGTTTCAGATAATGGCGAAGGAATTTCTCCGGAAATTTTGGAGCATATCTTTGATCCTTTCTTCACGACCAAGCCGCAGGGGAAAGGTTCCGGGTTAGGATTGGCTTCTGTCTTGGGGATTGTTGAGGGACACGATGGATTTATTCTGATCGACAGTCTTCCCGGAAAGGGCTCGACATTCAGGATATACATTCCTGCCGTTGCTTCAACAGAACGGGATAATACGGAATCGAGAGCTTCCGCCCCCCTCGGCCATGGTGAAATGGTGCTGATTGTGGATGATGAGAAAGCGATTCTGCGTATGGCCGAGCGAATTTTGACGCAATACGGGTATACCTGTCTGACGGCCAGCAGTACCTCGGAAGCAAAGCTCCTTTTTGAAGAAAACCGAAAACAGATTCAGCTGGCACTGACCGATATTATGATGCCGTTTGGGGACGGTCGGCAATTTATCGCCTACCTGACCGAACAGTCGCCGGAGTTGCCGATTATTGCAATAAGCGGATTGTCGAATGAAAATTTCAGGAACAGCGTTATGGCACACGGGGCAAAGGCGTTTCTCAGCAAACCCTTTGATTCGGAAGAGCTGCGCAGAATGATTGCTGAGCTGCTGTATCAAAAGTCTTCAGGGGTGGACGCCGGATGATCGAACCGATCAAAAAATTCATACATTTCCTGAGGCATGACCTCTGGAGGATCGATCTCGTGCAGGATTCGCGGCTGCGGGCGGCCGGCGTGGAGGCGCTGCGGGTAACTCATCTGGTGATAAAGGGCATTCGAGCGGATCACTGCATGCTGCGCGCCGCCGCACTGACGTATGCCACCCTCATGGCGCTGGCCCCTTTTCTGATCATTCTCTTCTCGATTGCGAATGCCATTGGTTATGCTGCCGCCCGTTCTTGGGTCATGGAGTCGATACAGTCGCTTCCGAACCAGCAGAAAGGATTTATCACGGCATTGCTTGAAAATCTTGACGGAGTGAGTCCGGCCATGTTGGGCGGAATAACGGGCGTGGTTTTTTTGTACATTGTCTTTAAGCTGCTGAATGCGATTGAGGAATCGTTCAACCAGATTTGGGGGGTACAAACCCCTCGAAGTCTGGTGGGTAAAGCGCGTAACTATATCTCGGTGCTGGTGGTCGCGCCGGTGTTGATGCTTCTCGCCCGCACCGTTTCGGGAACGCTATCGTATTCCAGCCGCAACGAGTGGCTCGGACCGCTGGTGCGGACCCTTCTCCAACTCGCTCCCGTGCTGGTAATGACGTTGGCGTTTGTGGCTGTTTTTCTCTTTCTGCCGAACACCAAAGTTAAATTTCGAGCGGCGCTGAGCGGCGCATTGGCCAGCGCAACGCTGGCCATTCTGCTCCAGGATTTTCTCATGAAATTTGGATCAGCGGTTTTTTCTTCAGAGAAATACAGTGTCTATGGTTCATTCGCGGTGGTTCCTGTTTTTCTGTTCTGGATGTATCTAAACTGGGGCATCCTGCTCTTCGGAGCGGAGTTGGCCTTTGCGATCCAAAACCGAGAAACTTATGCCGCTGAGCGTCTCGTTGCACGGGCAAGTGCCGCTTCTCGGCTTGAAGTGGCGCTGTTAATTATGCAGGAGGCCGTCCGCGTCTTCCGCAGCGAAGAAGAGACGGCTCTGGACCTCGGGCGACTCTCCCGTGAACAACGGATTCCTTTACGCCTTATAAATCGAGTGGTTGACGTGCTGGTGCAGGGTGGATTTCTTGCTTCCATCGGCGAAGTCGAGCGGCAGAGCTGCGCACTCATACGAGATCCCTGCCGGACTTCCGTAAAACAAATTTTCGATCTGGTGCATACAGACGGCGTTTCTCCGAAGGAGCTTGGGTT
The DNA here is from genome assembly GCA_016937035.1 of Pontiellaceae bacterium. The sequence goes on along the minus strand of JAFGWS010000073.1, from coordinate 15,882 downwards.
AATCTGTTCCCCTGCAGGAACTCGTGTGAGGAACAGGATTAACGCGTCGCTCGAATCGACCCTGGACTCCATGACATTGCAGGAGCTGGCCGAAAGCACAGAGGATTAATCCCCTGCCCCGCTAATTCTTTTCTGGATTCCGCCCATCAAAGAAATCCGCCACCTCTTTTCTTGAAACGCGCTAATGGCTGAAAACCATCTGCTTAATATCCATTCCGTCGATGGTCTGAAGAGCGGCAATCATTTGATGCGATTCCGGGACATCCGCCATCTCAAGCAGAATGAGGCCGTTGGCGGAGCAGACATCATCATGCAGTCCCAGACGGGTTCGAATTTGTTCACCATATTGCGTAAAGATCTGTTGCACCTGCGCGGCATGTTTTTTGCGGTCTGCAATGTGTACCCCAACAATAATATGCTTATCCATATGTTGTCCTCCCCTTCTCCGTTTTCTTTTGGGCCATTCCCGCTGCCGGGCATATTCCTTAAACCCGCTCTTTCTTAAAATACTGGGTATGGAGTAAGTTGTGCGAGACATGACTGAGCGGTTCCCCGAGGAATTCCTCGTAGATCGTGGCGATGGCCGGATTCTCGTGCGATTTACGAAGCGGCTTCCCTTCGTCCTCGGCATAAATGGCCGCAATACGCGCTTCCCGCACGGCATCGGTCGTAATACGGGGCTGTCCCCCGCCCCCGATACATCCGCCGGGACAGGTCATCACTTCAACAAAATGATATTCCGCTTCACCGGAACGAATCTTTTCCACCAGCTTGCGCGCATTACCCAGCGTATGGGCCACCGCCACCTTGGCGGTTACGCCTTCGAGGAAGCTCCACTCCGGCAGCGTGCCTTCGATGAGAATCGAAGCTTCTTTAATGCCTTCCAGCCCGGCGACCGGTGTTACGTGCAGGTTATCAAACGGCAGCGTGCGCCCCGTCACCAGCTCATATGCCGTACGCAGCGCCGCTTCCATCACCCCACCGGTGTTGGCAAAGATATCTGCCGCTCCGGAGCTGAGCCCCAGCGGAGCATCCATTTCGGAATCCTCGAGCGCGGCAAAATCGATCCCCGCCTGCGAAATCATGCGCCCAAGCTCGCGCGTGGTGAGCACAATATCAACATCTTGAACTCCGCTGTCGTTCATTTCCGCACGGGCAGCCTCATATTTTTTCGCCGTGCACGGCATAACGGAAACCATGCAAATATCTTCCGGTTTTTTGCCGATTTTACGAGCATAATAGGTTTTCACCAGCGCACCCATCATCTGCTGCGGTGATTTACAGGTGGAAAGATTGTCGAGCATGTCGGGAAAGTAATATTCCATAAACAGAATCCATCCCGGCGAGCAGCTGGTAAACATCGGCAGCGCCACCTGCTCTTTGTCAACCAATGCTCTTTTGAGGCGCGTAAGGAGCTCGGTCCCCTCCTCCATAATGGTGAGGTCGGCGGAAAAGTCGGTGTCAAAAACGGCGTCAAATCCCATACGACGGAGCGCCGTGGTCATCTTTCCCGTCACCAGCGTTCCCGGTTCCATTCCAAAACACTCGCCTAACGCCGCACGAATGGCCGGAGCGGTCTGAACCACGACCACCTTGTCGGGGTCGTCCAGCGCCGCCCAAACCTCATCAGTCTGATCGCGTTCGGAGATGGCGCCCACAGGGCATACCGCCGCGCATTGTCCGCACTGAACGCAGGTTACCGTGGTCAGATTATTTGCGAATGCCGGGCCGATGATGGTTTTAAACCCGCGAAACTGCGGGAACAGCGCGGAGATCGTCTGCATTTGCGTGCAGACGGTTACACAACGGCGACAGGAGATGCACTTCTCGCTGTTGCGCACGAGGCCGGCTGTGCTTTCGTCCTGATAACGAGCTGCTTTCTCACCCGGATAACGCAGTTTCCGAATCCCCAAATCGTGTGCTATACTCTGCAGTTCGCAGTCTTCGTTTCGGTCGCAGGTCTGGCAGTCGCCTTCGTGCTCAGAGAGCAGAAGTTCAACCACCAGCTTGCGAGCCTCGCGCACCCGGCGGTTATTGGTATGCACCACCATTTTTTCTGAAACCGGCATCACACACGATGCCACCAGATCCTTCACGCCTTCTATTTCAACCAAGCAGACCCGGCATGCACCGATCGCCTGAACTTTTTCAAGATAGCACAGTGTTGGAATCGATATGCCTGTCTGTTTGCAGGCTTCGAGTACCGTCGTTCCCTCTTCAACGGAAATGGCGTTGTTGTCGATGGTTAAATTGATCATGACCTATATTCCTTCCTTAAATTTTCCGTTTACCAAGTGTGAACTTCTTCCCGATAGTCGCAGCGCAGACAACGCTTCGCCTGGCGTATCGCTGTGGCTTCGTCCCACGGCTGCTCCACTTCATCAAAGTTACAGCGGCGGCGTTCCACCGGAATAAGCGGCTGCTTTTCGCGGCCGTAGTTGACGGGATCCGCATCGGGATCGAAGAAGGTGTCGTTCTTCTTCTCCTCGCGCCAGAACGCATGATTTTTCCCGGTCAGGAACAGATCGATTCCCACCGCGGCCTTTTCGCCCTCGGCAACCGCTTCGATCACCGAAGACGGTCCATTAACCACATCACCGCCGGCAAAAATCCACTCGGTGGAGGTTTGCTTGGTGACTGCATCTGTGGCCAGATAACCAGTACGCTGAACGTTAAGTTCGAGGCCGCCGCTTAATTCCGCAAGATCAACACTCTGACCAATCGCTGCAATCACCTGATCGCATGGTACGATGAAATCTTCTTCCTCACCGGCTACCGGACGTCGTCGGCCTGAGCGGTCGAACGCTCCAAGAATCATAGGCTTGCACCGGATCCCCGTCACTTTACCATCTTCAACGACCACCTCTTCCGGAGAAGTCAGCAGTTGCAGCTTAACGCCTTCGGCTTCGGCTTCTTCGATTTCCTCTTTATACGCAGGCATCTGCTCGCGGGTTCGGCGATACAGAATGGTGACCGACTTGGCATCCAGACGAGCTGCCGTACGCGCGGCATCGATCGCCGCGTTACCGCCGCCGATTACCACTACATCCTTACCGACCGGGACGGAGCCGCGAATATTGTATTCGCGGAGGAAGGTCATCGCTTCCATTACTCCTTCGGCATCCTCGCCGGGTAGTCCGAGCTTAAGCCCGTCAGGGGCCCCCACTCCGACAAATACGGCTTCGTACCCTTCGTCCTTCAGGCTCTCAAGCGTAAAATCTTTGCCGAGCGCTTTATTGCACTGTATGTCGACGCCGAGGCGTTCGATCATTCGGATTTCGCGTGCCAAAATTTCGCGCGGAAGCCGGTAAGAAGGAATGGTCTGCGCCATCATTCCGCCCGGCCGTGGAGCCGCTTCAAAGACAACGGGTTTATAGCCGAGGCGCGCCAGGAAATAGGCGCAGGAAAGTCCAGCCGGACCGCCGCCGATGATCGCCACTTTTCGCGCGACATTCTGCGCATTTTCGCGGCACTCAGGCACCTGAATGATCATTTCCTGCTCAACCATGAACCGCTTGATGCCGCGGATCGCCAGCGATTCGTCAAGCGTCGAACGCCGACAATGCTCTTCGCAGGAATGGAAGCAGATTCGTGCACAGGCCGCAGCAAACGGATTGCGCTCGCGGTGCAGTTTGAGCGCATCGGCATAGCGTTTCTCGCCGACCAGCGAAATAAATCCGGGCACGTCGACCGAGGCTGGACAAGCGCTCTGACAAGGTGCACGCACCAACCCCGCGCAAACGCCGGCGCGACATTTTTTTTCGCGGATATGCTCTTCATACTCTTCCCGGAAATGGCGGATCGTCGAAAGCACCGGATTGGCGGCGGTCTTACCAAGTCCGCACAGGGCCGTCTCTTTGATCTGATTCCCGAGCGAAATCAGTTTTTCAATATCGCCCTCTTCGCCTTTTCCATCACAGATGCGTTCAAGAATTTCGAGCAGGCGTTTGGTTCCAACGCGGCACGGTGTGCATTTACCGCATGATTCTTCCTGCACAAATTCGAGGAAGAAACGGGCCACGTCGACCATACAGCTCTCTTCGTCCATCACAATCAACCCGCCGGAGCCCATAATAGCACCGAGTTCGCTGAGCGATTCATAGTCGAGCGGTACATTGAGGTGTTCCTTGGGAATGCACCCTCCCGACGGCCCCCCCAGCTGCGCGGCTTTGAACGGCTTTCCGTCAACAATTCCACCGCCGATATCGTAGATCAGTTCGCCCAGAGAAATACCGATCGGAACTTCTACCAGCCCGGTATTGTTAACCGCTCCGGCCAGTGCAAATACTTTGGTGCCTTTGCTCTTTTCCGTTCCGAGTTCCGCATACTTTTCTGCGCCTTCATACACGATGTATGGAATGCTTGCGAAGGTTTCCACATTGTTTAGCAGCGTCGGACGATCCCACAATCCTTTGATCGCCGGGAATGGCGGCCGCGGCCGCGGCTCGCCGCGGTTTCCTTCAATAGACGTCATCAGCGCAGTTTCTTCTCCGCAGACAAACGCGCCGGAACCGCGCCGGATTTCCAGATCAAATGAGAAACCCGAGCCCATAATATTTTCGCCCAGCAGGCCCAGCTCGCGCGCTTGATCGATCGCCTTCTGCAAACGCTCAATCGCAACAGGATACTCCGCACGGCAATAAACATACCCCTGATTTGCGCCTACGGTATAACCGGCAATCGCCATCCCTTCAATCACACTGTGGGGATCACCTTCCAACACGCTCCGGTCCATGAACGCACCGGGATCACCTTCGTCCGCATTACAGACCACGCTCTTGAAGTCCGCTTCCGCTTCCCGCGTAAATTTCCATTTCAGGCCAGTCGGGAACCCTCCCCCACCCCGCCCGCGCAGGCCGGATTTCAGAATTCCGTCAACCAGCATGTCAGGATCCATTGCAATCGATTTTGCCAACGCATGATATCCGTTCAACGCGATGTATTCCTTGATCTCCAGCGGATCAATGTTGCCGCAGTTGCGCAGCACGATTTTCTTCTGCCGCTTAAAATAGTCAATCTCATCAACGCTTGCGATCGGTTTTCCGCTCGCGGCATCTTTATGAAGAAGATCCATAACGATCTGTCCCCGCATAATGTGCTGCTCAACAATCCGCTGCGCGTCTTCAACGCCGATGCCCTGATAAAACACGTTGTCCGGCATAATTTTTGCCACAGGTCCTGCCGCGCAAGGCCCCATACAACCGGTTTCCACTACATTTACTTTGTGCCCCAGATCATGCTCTTCGATGGCCTCGTTAAACGCACGGCATATTTCCAGTGCCCCCGATGCCAGACAGCCGCCGCCGACACAAACCAGAATTTCGCGTTTCGTTCCGTCACGATTTGCGGACATCGAATGATCTGCCCGCATTCCTATACGTAAAATTTCCGCCGCTTTAATTTTTTCCAAATCTGCAAGTGAATTGATTTTTGAGTCCATGACTACGCGTTCTCCATTTCAGGTTCACAATAAGGGGTAAGTATCTGCTTAATGCGGGCAGGCTTTACACGCTGGTGAACATCATCATTAATCATAATGGCCGGTGCCAATCCGCAAGCGCCGAAACAACGCGCTACTTCCAATGAAAAAACCTTGTCCTCTGTTGTTTCGCCCACATCAATGCCCAGTTCTTTTTTGATGGCGGCCAATACCTGCTTGCCTCCGCGAACATAGCATGCCGTTCCCAAACAGACGCGAATGACGTTTTTTCCGCGAGGCTGGGTGGAAAAGAATGAATAGAATCCCACGACCCCGGCAACTTCGCTGTACGGTTTATCCATTTTGGCGGCGATATAACGCAGAACATCCTCGGGAAGATATCCAAACAACCCTTGGGCAATCTGAAGAACGGGGATAAGGCCTCCCTTCTTTGTGCGATATTCAAGGAGAACTTCATCCAGTTCCATAAAAAGAGCTTTTTTGTCGGGTTCTGTTCCACAACAACAGATTCCACTGCGATCTGAATTCGTCATAGCCTCTACCTCCCTTGGGGTTCGTTTACATAATTGCGGAAAATCCACACTCCAAGATAGACGCACATTCAAATAGTTCAACCCGATAAAGCTCTTCCCTATATCTTTATACTTTATATCGATATGGACCAATCGATATAACTATACTTTTCTATATTATGAATCCGGTTACTGGGTCTTTCCCTATAATCGTGGGTGATCCACAGATTTCAGGATTGGAAAGCGTTCGCGCAGCGCACCGGCACGGTACGGCGACACCCCGGCTCAAGCTGTGTGCTCGACGCGCACCTGCAGTCGGTTGCTCCGCCGGGCCATGCACACGCTGGTAGCCAGCGACGCCCCCCCCCCCACGCGGGGAGGTGCGGATGCAGCGCTCGGATAATGGGCGCAGGCAAAGAGCACCGCTTGCCCGCAGCCGGAACGGACAGCCGGGACCGACTCGGTTTCACCGAGACAATCAACCCGTCGTTTTCAATCCGCATGACGCCTTCTTCAACTTTCCTTCTTGAATGCCCGGCAAATCCGCGTAAGTCCTTCATTTCCTACGGGTTTCCTCTCTGTACACTGGTTCTGATAAACTCAGTAAAGCAGAAAAGAGCGATGACTCACACCCACCCCACGTTTCGCGAACAAACCTTTATTGTGAGTTCGATCATAACTCAACAAACATAGTTGCACTGAATCGTAATTAGTCTCCCGTTTTTTGATGCAAAACTTTTTTCAGCCACAAGCCTAAGATCGTGATGTCAGAGGGATTCACTCCGGAAATCCGCGATGCCTGGCCCAAATTTTCTGGACGTATTTTTTTCAGCTTCTCACGGGCCTCATAGCGCAGGCTTTTTACCCGATCATATTCGAAATCAATCGGGATACTCTGCTGCTCCTGCCGCTTGGCGATCTCTATGCGTTCACGCTCGCGTTTAATGTATCCTTCATATTTCACCATGATTTCGACCTGCTGTTTAACATCCGTGTCCAATTGCGGCATCTCCTGCGGCAGATCTTCGTAGGTCATCTCCGGGTTGCGCAGCAATTGAGCCAGCGACTTCCCTTGATGAAATGTTTTTTTCAGCCGTTCAAGCTCCGTAACAATCTCATTCCATTGAGTTGAAATCTCGGTCAGATCTGTTGAGTCAACTATACCGAGCTGCTTGGATTTGTTTAAAAGTCGGAAATATACATTATCCTGTCGCAGGGTTAACCGATGTTCGGAGCGTGATGTAAACATGCGATACGGCTCATCCGTTCCTTTGGTCACCAAGTCATCGATCAGAACCCCAACATAGCTCTCATTCCGACTTAAAATGAAAGGATCGTGTCCCAGCACCTTTAGTGCTGCATTCGCGCCGGCCACAAATCCCTGTCCAGCGGCCTCTTCATATCCGGTTGTTCCGTTTAACTGACCCGCAAAATAAAGATTTTCCACCCGCTTGGTCTCCAATGTATGAAGCAGCTGAGTAGGGTCTGCATAGTCATATTCAATCGCATAGCCCGGGCGCAGGATCTGCGCCTTTTCCAGTCCAGCGATGGAGTGGATCATCTGCTCCTGTACCTCTTCAGGAAGACTATTAGAGGTGCCGTTCGGATAGAGGCGGATGCTCTCTCGACCTTCAGGCTCAACAAACACATGATGGGCGTTGCTCTCCGAAAATTTCACAATTTTATCCTCAATAGAGGGACAGTAGCGCACGCCGGTGCCTTCCACCATTCCGCCATACAACGAGCTACGGTGAAGATTGTCTGCGATAATCTGATGTGTCCGCTCATTGGTATGCGTCAAGTAACACGGAATCTGGTCGCTCCCGGGAAACCAGGGTCGCAGTGACGAGGGTTCCACGTGGAACATCGACGCTTTGTTCTGCTCTCCCTTGCTCGATTGTTCTACGTGGAACATCCGCCATTCGTTGCGGGCCGCGCGAGAGTAAAAGGGCGGGGGAGTGTCGCCCGGCTGAATCTCCATCTTATGATAATCAACCGAATCTCTGTGAATACGCGGCGGGGTTCCGGTCTTCATTCGCCCCAGATCAAAGCCGAGGCTTAAGAATGATGCCGACAGCTCTTCGGCCGATTCCTCGCCGATACGCCCTTCATTAATGCTTTTGTGTCCGATGAGCACGCGACCACGAAGAAAAGTTCCGGTGCAGATCACCACTGACTGCGTCTGAATTGCTCCGGAACGGCGGGCTTTTATTCCTGTTATCTTTCCATTTTTCACGTCGATTCCAGTCACCAGATCCTCAAGGATATCGAGGTTTTCCTGCATTGAAAGCACGCTTTGAATGCGGAGCGGGAATTGATCTTTATCGCATTGGAGCCGATTGGCTTGAACTGCCGGCCCTTTCCGGGTATTCAGCATGCGGTATTGTATGCCGGTATAATCCGCATTCCGTCCCAGTTCGCCGCCCAGCGCATCCAACTCCGAAACAATATGCGATTTGGCAATTCCGCCGATCGAGGGATTGCACGGCAGACGACCGATCAATGATCGATTAATCGTAACCAATAAGGTTTTTGCACCTAAGCGGGCTGAAACCAGCGACGCCTCATACCCGGCGTGGCCGCCGCCTACTACAATCACATCATACAAAGTCTTTTCCATATATATAAACCTCAGAAGAACGCCGTATAATCGCAGCACATTCTGTTTCGGTCAACCGTGCGCCGTACTATTCTGGGCTCTTTTTATTCAGGTTCTACGGAGATTTTTTACCTGCCGATTTGGGGGAAGACTCAGGTTTTTAGAACGGCAAGTGAGGGAGGATACACGAATATCCTGAGCTTCTTGGGCAGGGGGGTTTGATGAACGGTCCCAAAAGAACCCAGTTTTCACATGAACCAGAGGTCCTGAAAACGGGGTAGGCGCAGGTGTAATTGTCAGAATATTGGCATGAATTGTTCTTATACTCGCAGATAGTAAAATCCGGGTTTAAGGACTGTGAGCCGGGATTGTAATGCAGAGATTTAAAGCATGATGGCGGATATGATGAAAGAAGTTGGAAAAAATCCTTTTGACAGAGAATCGATCGCAGAGGAAATGATTCAGGAATGGCAGGGAATTCTTGATGAAACGGCGAACATATTTAATGTGCCCGCAGGGCTGATAACGCGGCTTGATGGCGATCTGATTGAGATTTTCCTTTCGAGCAAAGGAGAGCATAATCCTTATCCTGTATCCTTTTCGGCAAACTTTCCCGGTTCCGGATGGTACTGCGAGGAAACACTGAAAAGCCGAGCGTTGAATCTGATTCCGAATGCATTTCAGGATGAGCAGTGGAAAGAAAATGACGCCGCTGTCGATTTAAATATGATCTCCTATCTGGGCATGCCGATCAGCCGTCCAGATGGCGGATTCTTCGGTACAGTCTGTTTTATCGACAACAAACAAAATGTGCACAATGACACGCACATCAGGCTGATCACTCAAGTCAAAAGAATGATAGAACTGTCGCTTCATGTTATTCTGGCCCGGCAGGAAATCGATATGCGCGATAGTATTCTAGATGATCTGAGCCGTATTTATCCAATATGCAGCTATTGCAAGAAGCTCCGCGAAAAATCCGGTCGCTGGATTTCAGTTGAAAATTATCTTCAGAATATATCTGGAGCCATGGCCACGCACGGGGTTTGTCCGGAGTGTTATGACCGTCAAATCCAGAACCTATAGCACACTGCACATCTATATTTTTACGTTTCCAGTTCGGCGAGGGCGAGCAAGGCGGCTAGGCGCTCCGCTTCACGTTTGCTGCCTGCCGTTGATTTCCAGCTTTTATTACAGGCTTTCAATTCAACGGTAAAGATGCGCTCGTGTTCCGGGCCGGCGGTTTCGATGGTTTCGTATTCGGGAATATCGAATCCGTTGCGCTGGGCATATTCCTGCAGCGCGCCTTTTGGATTTCCCTTTGTAGGGGCAACACAGCTGCTGCTTTCAAGTTCAGGAATAAAGATCTTCTTGAAGATTTTATTGGCGGCACGCGCCCCGCCGTCGAGCCACGCCGCGCCGATGATGGCTTCCACGGCATCCGCAAGGTTGGATGAGCGGGTGGCTCCGCCGTTTTTTTCTTCGCCACGCCCGAGGCGTAGAAAATTGCTGAGACCGGCGTCGGCCCCGATCCGGGCGAGGGTGCGGTCCTGCGTCAGGCGGCTGCGCAGCTTGCTCATATCGCCTTCCCGCGCGTCGGGCTGAGTTTTGAAGAGGTGTTCTGCAGAGATGAGGCTGAGCACCGCATCGCCGAGATATTCAAGGCGCTGGTTATCGTCCGAGGTATCGGGATCTTCGTATCGGAAAGAGGGATGCGTGAGGGCAAGCTCCAGCAGCGATCTTTTTTTAAAGCGGTATCCGAGGGTCTGTTCAAGCTGGCGTAGTTTGGATTTCATGAGGCGCTTGTTTATCAGAAAGAAGGGGCAGTGCCAATCTTTGTGTTTATGGCGGCATCAAAAATGCGGCGGAAAACCGCTATCCAACGGATTCAGTACTCTAAAAATGATTGAATCTGAAACAGAAATGATGCGGATTCGGAGGAGATAAAACCTTTTTTTTCAGTTGAGGCGAAGGGGGGATTCGTGTAATAAGGATTCGAAACTATGTTTTATAAGTGGCGGTCAACTTTAGCAGCGTGGACCGTGGGATGTCGAGAGTTGGTAAACAAGGATAGGACGCGAATGATGGATGCAGAAATTTCGAAAATGATCCGGAACGGAGAGGGCGTAGTTGGGATTGAATTGGGCTCTACCCGTATTAAAGCGGTTTTGATCGGGCCGGATAATATGCCGGTTGCATCGGGTGGTCATGGCTGGGAAAATACGCTGGCTGACGGAATCTGGACCTATCCGCTCGAAGAAGTGTGGCAGGGCATTCAGAACAGCGTTGCCGAGCTGCAGTCGAACGTCGAAAAGCAATATGGCGTGAAAGTGAAGAAGCTCAAGGCGATCGGCTTCAGCGCCATGATGCATGGCTACATGGTTTTTGATGCGAACGGCGAGCAGCTGGTGCCGTTCCGCACGTGGCGCAACAACATCCAGGAGCAGGCTTCGACCGAACTGACGGAACTGTTTGATTATCCGATTCCGCAACGCTGGAGCATTGCTCACATTTATCAGGCGATCCTGAATAAAGAAGAGCACATTGGTAAGATTGCCCACGCAACCACGCTGGCGGGCTACGTTCATTGGAAGCTGACCGGCGAAAAGGTCATGGGCGTCGGGGAAGCTTCCGGGATGTTCCCGATCGATATCCACACGCAGGACTACAACGCGAAGATGCTGGAGCAGTTTGATGCGAAGGTTGCGGGTATTGTCGATTGGAAGCTGAAAGATCTGCTGCCGAAGGTGCTGGGCGCGGGCGAAGCCGCCGGAGCACTGACGGAAGAGGGTGCAAAGCTGCTCGACCCGACCGGCAATCTCGAAGCCGGCATTCCCTTCTGCCCGCCGGAAGGCGATGCGGGAACGGGTATGGTGGCCACCAACAGTGTTGAAGTACGCACGGGTAACGTTTCGGCGGGTACTTCAGTATTCGCGATGCTGGTGCTCGAGAACGATCTCAAGAAAGCGCATCACGAAATCGATTTGGTCACGACGCCCGACGGCAAGCTCGTCGGCATGGCTCATTCGAACAACTGCACGTCCGACTATAATGCATGGATCAGCCTGCTGGGCGAAGCGGCCAAGGTGCTGGGCGCAGAATTTGATACGCCGAAGCTGTTTGATTCGCTGCTGGAAGAAGGCCTGAAGGGCGATCCCGATTGCGGCGGACTGCTCTCGTACGGCTATCTTTCCGGCGAACACATTACCGGCTTCAGCGAAGGCCGCCCGCTCTTTGCCCGTTCACAGAACAGCAAATTTACACTGGCCAACTTTATGCGCACCCACCTGTACACGGCGCTGTGCGCGATGCGTACCGGAATGAACATTCTGATGGTAGAAGAAGGCGTTGAAGTGGACGAAATCCGCGGCCACGGCGGATTCTTCAAAGCGGCGGAAGTGGGCCAGCGCATTATGGCGGCTGCAACCAACGCGCCGGTTTCCATTCTCGAAACCGCAGGGGAGGGCGGTGCCTGGGGGATTGCTCTGCTGGCGTCCTACATGGTTCAGAAGAAGGACGGCGAAACGCTGCCGGAATTCCTGAAGCCCATCTTCGCGGGAAGCATCGGCGAAGCGGTGAAGCCGCTGCCGGAGGATGTTGAAGGGTTTAATGCTTATTTTGAGCGTTATCATAAAGGCCTTCCCATTGAGCAGGCGGCAGTCGATACGCTTGCGTAGAAAAGATTAAACCACGAAATACACTAAAACCACGAAAGTATACGTTGAATCCCCTTTCGTGTATTCGGTGGTGGTAAAGGATTTTGAAACATGGGTTACGAAGCGCTGAAAGAGAGAGTCTGCGCGGCGAATAAGGAAATTAACCGCGTAGAGCTGGCGATCCTGACTTGGGGAAACGCCAGTGAGGTGGACCGCGAGGCCGGCGTTTTTGCCATTAAGCCGAGCGGGGTCGATTATGATGAAATGATTCCGGAAGATATTCCGATCATTTCGCTCGAAACCGGCGAGAAGATAGAAGGGAAGATGAATCCCTCTTCGGATACGGCAACGCATTGGCATTTATATAAGGTATTTGAGGATATCGGCGGCGTTGTGCACACGCATTCTACGTATGCTACGGCATGGGCGCAAGCTCATCGCGAAATTCCTTGCCTTGGAACCACGCATGCGGATACATTCTACGGTTCTGTACCTTGTACCCGCCCGCTGACGCAGGCGGAAATTGAGGGCGAGTATGAGTTGAATACCGGCAAGGTGATTGCCGAACATTTTAAAGTGAACGGACTGAAAGCCTCGGAACTGCCCGGGGTGCTGGTTTCCAGCCATGCTCCGTTCACCTGGGGGACCAACGCTATGAAGGCGGTGGTGAATGGCCGCATCCTTGAGGAAACGGCCAGGATGGCGTCCGTCACGCTGGAGCTCAATCCGAGCATCGGTGCGGTGGATCAGTATTTGATGGATAAGCATTATCTCCGGAAGCACGGAGCGAATGCCTATTATGGGCAAAACAAAACAGGAGAGGGTTAATGATGGCATTACCATTAGCTGCGGCGGCAGCTAAATCAACATTGGTCGGACTGGACTGGGCGGTTATTGCTGCCTATTTCGGTGTCATCGCGTTCATCGCGTGGTGGTCGGGACGAAACCAGAAGGATACGACGGACTACTTCTTGGCAGGGCGTAATGCCGGCTGGTTTGTAATCGGCGCTTCGATCTTCACCTCGAACATTGGTTCAGAGCATATCGTCGGTCTTGCAGGACAGGGTGCTTCTACCGGGATGGCCATGGCGCACTGGGAACTGCATGCATGGGTACTCATTATGCTGGCCTATATCTTTGTTCCGTTCTACTACCGGGCCGGGGTCTACACAATTCCCGAATTTCTGGAAAAGCGTTTTGGCGCAACCGCCCGCGGCATTCTCTCCGGCGTATCGTTGGCAGCTTACGTGCTGACCAAGGTGTCGGTAACGGTTTATGCCGGTGCGATCGTGTTCGAAGCATTGCTGCCGGAAGTTCGTATCGGCGATATCGGCCCGTTCTGGATTGGCGCGTTCACCACGGTTATTCTGACCGGTCTCTACACGGTATTCGGCGGGATGCGCGCCGTGCTCTACACCTCCGCTCCGCAGGCGATTATTCTCGTTCTGGGTTCCGGTTTCATTACCTTCTATGGTCTGGGCGAGCTCGGTGGCTGGGGTAAAATGGTCGACATCTGCGCAGCCAATGCAGATCAGTTTGCCCTGTGGCGTCCGCTTTCTGATCCTGAATTCCCGTGGCTCGGCGTGATGATTGCCTCCCCGATCATTGGTATCTGGTACTGGTGCACCGACCAATACATCGTGCAGCGTGCGCTGACCGCCAAAGATTTGGCTACGGCCCGCCGCGGTTCCCTTTTTGGGGGCCTCCTGAAGCTTACGCCCGTGTTGATCTTCCTCATTCCCGGTCTGATGGGCTGGGCATTGCATGATGCGGGCATAATTCATATTCCCATGAAGGTAGTTAATGGTGTGGAAACTAACATCGTTAATGGAGACTTGGTGTTCCCGACGCTGGTGACCTCGTTGCTGCCGGACGGCATGCGCGGGTTGATTATCGCCTGTATGCTCGCGGCGCTCATGAGTTCGCTGGCTTCGCTGTTCAACTCCAGTGCATCGCTCTTCACGGTGGACATCTATGAAAAATTAAAACCCAACCAGACCCAGAAGCATTATGTAACGGCGGGTCGTATTGCCACGACCGTGGTTGTGATCTTGGGTATGATTTGGATTCCCGTCATGAACAAGATTGCCGGGGGCGGTCTCTATCAATATCTGCAGAGTGCGCAGAGCTATCTTGCGCCGCCGATCACGGCCGTGTTCCTCCTCGGATTGTTCTGGCCGCGCATGAACCGCGCCGGTGCAGTGTGGGGATTGAGCATTGGTTTTATCCTGGGTCTCAGCAAGCTGACCATCCAGGCGCTCTTTGGCGCGGCGGATGGCAAAATGCATACGCCTGTTCTAGCAGCGATCGGTGACTTCAACTGGCTGTATGCTTCCGGGTTGTTGCTCTTTGCCAGTATCGCCGTAATGGTTCTTGCATCTCTGATGACGCCGCCGCCGCCGAAGGAAGAAACCGAAGGCCTGACGTATGCGTCGATCACCGGCGATGCGAAGGACGAAATCAAGGCGAGCTGGGACATGGCCAATAAGATTCTTGCTTCGCTCATTGGTCTTGGCGTGCTCGGGATGTACCTCTACTTCAGCTTCTGGCTTAAATAACCGAATTGAGGAGAAGATGATGAAAAAGATTCTATCCGTACTCGCTTGTGCAGCCCTCGTGGGCTGCTCCGCGAAACAGGAAGTCGGCGTTTCCGACTTTGACTCGATTCAGGAGTTCACGCTGAAGAACAAGAACGGCATGGTCGTGAAACTCACCAACTATGGTGCAACCATCACCTCGATTGTTGTTCCCGACCGTGATGGCAAGATGGCTGACGTCGCATTGGGCTATGACAGTGTTGAGGGTTATATCAATGCCATCGACCGTCCTTATTTCGGCGCGGTGGTGGGTCGTTACGGTAACCGTATCGGAAAAGGTAAATTTACCATCGACGGTGTTGAGTATGAACTGAACACCAACAATGGCGAAAACCATCTGCACGGCGGAAACATGGGCTTTGATAAGGTTGTGTGGACCGCTGAAACCGTGGAAAATGGCGTGAAATTCTCTTACCTCGCGAAAGACGGCGAAGAGAACTATCCCGGTAACCTTAATCTGAGTGTGACCTATACGCTGACCGATGATAATGAAATCAAGATGCATTATGAGGCCACTACCGATAAGGCTACGGTTGTCAACGTGACGAACCACACGTACTTCAACCTCGCCGGCGAAGGCAGTGGAACGATCAATGATCATGTATTGCAGATCAACGGTTCCAAGACCACTCCGGTGGACGAAGGGCTCATCCCGACCGGCGAACTGGCGGACGTGGCTGGAACCCCGTTCGACTTCCTCCAACCGAAGAGAATCGGCGATGATGTGGATGCGGATAACGTTCAGATCTCCTACGGCCCCGGCTATGACCACAACTGGGTGTTGGATCGTAACGGCGACGGCATGGAGCTGGCGGCGACGCTGTATGAACCGAAGA
This sequence comes from Pontiellaceae bacterium, assembly GCA_016937035.1. The sequence goes on along the minus strand of JAFGWS010000073.1, from coordinate 242 downwards.
GCGGTCGCGTTCTGGAAGTCATTACGGAAGAGCCCTGCATTCAGTTCTACGGCGGTAATTTCCTGGACGGCCGTTTGGTCGGCAAGTCCGGTAAGCCTTACGAAAAACGCAGCGGTCTGTGCTTGGAAACCCAGCATGCGCCGGACAGCCCGAATAATCCCGATTGGCCGACCACTACGTTGCGCCCGGGTGAAAAATACGACACCACCACCATTTACAAATTCAGCGTAAAATAGGGTGGT
>JAFGWS010000072.1 GCA_016937035.1 Pontiellaceae bacterium | reverse complement strand
GTTCTCCGGCGCAGCGGGTGGTGAAAAAAAGCTGAGGGTGTATGGGGTTTTACCGCGACGACGCAAAGAACACGAAGCTTTGGCAGAATGATTTAGGGGCAGAATGATGAACCGCTCCTTCGTCGCTATTGAACCGAGCCTTCAGCTCTATTTGCATTCGCAAATTATTTTCCACTACGTTTTCAGCCATTGGAAAAACTCTGCGCTGCGCTTCGGACCGAGGGTGCATGGGAGTTGGAACCGCAGATTACGCAGATGGACACTGATTAAGGATTGTTTGTTAACTTAGCGAGCTCTGTGGCTTTGCGTGAGATCATATTAATCCGTCTTTCGCTATTCGCGGACTGAATCGCCTTTTTTCTTCGATTTGAGCTCAAGGGTCAGCTCGACTTCGCGGGTCATCGCTTCCAGCCATTGCAGTTTCTTGGATTGGAGCATAGGACTCGGGTGTGCATTGAGCAGCGGATGGACATCGGAGGCCACCGTACAGACGGGCTCCTCTCTAATCTGTTTCATGCATTGTTCGGCCAGCGGAACCAAACCCAAATCCTGCCCCCACCCCAGCAGAATCGGCGTATTGAGCCGTCGTTTGAGTGAGTGCGCCAGCTCCGCCGAGCGCTCGGCACAGAACATACTATGGACGTGACCGCCGATGATTCCGGAGAGTTCCTCCACCTTTTGTAGGAAACTGCCGGACTTTGGATCCCGCAGATCGGATAAATTCAGCACCCGGATATGATGCCAGCCCTGACGGGCCGCGACGCGCATGACCTGATACTGCGTATTGTCGGGCTGGGTCAGAACCAGCTCCTTGCGCATTGAGCGGGCAGAAGAGGGATATTCAATATCCTCATCCACATGGGAAGCATCCTTCGGATGCGACGAGCCCGGGTTCATCATAATGACCACTACATCGGGTTCCATTTGCGAAATATCCGAAGGGATATGCTGAGGAATGGCGGTATCGACTATTTCCAGCACGCTCCGGCATTTAACGCGCTCACCATTCATCAAAAGGCATTCATAAAAGTGTCCATAGCAGGTAAACTGCTTTTTCAACTCGGCGGCGTAGAGAAATTCCATTTTACAACCCACAACTTTTGGTCTGATTCAAACAGCGCTCCTCGCTGAGGCCGCGCGGTATAACGAACACGCATTTTATGCTTTAAGCCCACCCTCATAACAACCTATCTTTTAAACAGAAACCGGACAGGAGCTTTTCGACATGGAATATGTAATCGACATTCTGGTGCTTATAATTTTGATCTTCCAGTTCTGCAAGGGATGGAAAAAGGGGCCGATCGTGGCGGGAATCGGCATTGCCCGCATTTTCATTTCCATTATTGCCGCTTTTTTTGCCGGGCGGTATCTGGGCTACTGGCTCGGTGAAGTGCTCCACCGCCCGCGCATTGTGATGATTCCGGCAACGGCGGGACTTACCTTTGTTTTCATCAACTTCGGCATCTCCATTTACATGTGGCGTCTTCAGGAAAAACGTCGGATCAAAAAGGAAAAGGGTAAAATGCGCGCCGCATGGTTCAGCAGCACACTGGGAGGAGCCGTCAACGCGGCGGGTGCAATAGTGCCTCTTATTCTCATTTTCTGGCTGGCGGAACTGATCGCAACGGGCGCAACAGGAAACACCTTCCCCGGCGCTGCAGACTCCCGCTTCGGAGCATTTTCACGACGCACCCTTTATGAGACGATCAATTTCGCCATCTCAAGAAGAGGAACGGAATCGCAGGCCGCCGCCATTGCTCGGGCCATCAGCTATCCCTCTTCCGGACTGAATCATCTCAAGGCGGCCCTGGAATCCCCGACCATTCAAGATGCGCTGAAGGATGCCGATCTGAAACAGGCGATACAATCGGGAGACCCTGATGAAATTGAGAATAACTCTGCATTCCACACCCTCTTTTCAGACACACAAACCCGCAACGAACTGGTTGAACTCGGCATTATTGCCCGCAATGAAACCCCGCATGAGTTTGCCCGAAAACTCGCCGTATTTGGACAGAATGAAAACATACGCTTCAGTATTCAAAGTCTCCAAGAGCGGGATCTTCTTCAGAAAAACAAGATTCTCCTGCTCATCCGAGATCCTGAGTTTGATGCGATTCTCGAAGAAATGCTCTCGTCCAAGGAATAAGCCGAAACCGCTATTCTTCCCTGGTAATGCGGCCGCGCAGGCGCTTTTTTTCGCCCTGTTTTGTTTTGGCATCCAGCATCCGGGCCTTGGCACGACGGGATCGGCGGCGCTTTTGTCGGCGTATTTTTTCAATCGCCTGCTGCTTTTCACTTTTTTCGCCCATCACCTTTTCTTCGATCCGCTCACACAGCTCACGTCGAGCCCAATAGCGATTATCGGCCTGCGAGCGCGTCTGCTGACAACGAATTTCGATTCCGGTGGGTCGATGAAACAATTGAACACAGGAGGACGTTTTATTGATTTTCTGACCGCCCTTTCCGGAGCCGCGGATAAAGTTTTCTTCAAGATCTTTCTCCGAAATATCCAGCGACTGCATGCGTTCCAGCAATCGTTCCTGTTTTTCCTGTGTAATCATGCCGTCGTCTATGCCACTTAAATAAAATTTTCGCAATTGATTTCGCGGTCCGACTACATAATATCCTGCAAATGGAAACCATCGCGCAGAACCTGAATCGGGACAACCTCCTTATGGCGACAGAACTCTTTGCGTTCATCTATTCTGTGCTGATTCTTTTTGCCTATCACCGAAGAAGTATCTCCACCAGCGAGCAACTCACCCACGCCATTATGAAACGCTCATGGAAGAGTGAGCAGGTTGCTGTTTTTTCCGCGGGTTTTTTCATTTCCATGTACTTTCTGCCCATCGCTTTTTTGGCTTTAGGACTCAACGGGAAACAAGGTGCCCTGCTTGCATCCACTCTATTGGCCGCTGTGGTTCAAATTATTATTGTGCGACATATTTCAAGGGAGCGCGGCAAAACCTGGGGCGAAGACTTCGGCATGGACCGAAAAAACATGAAGCGGGCGGCGCTGGCCTTGATCATCTGTATCGTCACGCTCCCCATTATCACGCAGGCGTCCTTCTTTTACCAACAGCTGCTCAAAAACTATTTTCATATCTCGCTCAGTAATCAGGATATCGTTGAGCAGATTGTACACAGTAAACCCTGGATAAAGACGGGGCTCACGGTAACCACCATTACGCTGATTCCACTTTGCGAAGAACTCCTTTTCCGCGGAGTCCTCTTCCCCTATCTCATCCGCAAAGTCGGTCTGGCGGCAAGCGTCCTGATTGTATCGGCCGTTTTCGCTTTTGTGCACCTGAATCTGGCCTCGGCATTCGCCATCTTTCTGCTCTCCGGCGTTCTCTGTCTGGCCTATTGGCGAACGGGCACCCTTTGGGTGAGCGTAGCGATACACGCTCTGTTTAACAGCACTTCGTTACTCATGATCTTCGGAGGATAATACCCTCAATCATTCCGGTGAATCCCGATCCCCGGAAGCAAACCCAAAGCTTCGCAATAAAGGGCAGATCGATGCTGTGCAAGAGAGAGTACTGTTTACTCGTTGTGATATGGATGCCCCTCCACCACCGTAAAAGCGCGATACAACCCTTCCAGTAAAACGATACGCGCCACGCCACCGGCCATCACCATCGAGGAGAGCGCCCAAACCGCATCGGCCCGCTGTCGAATGCGCTCCGCCAGCCCCAGCGCGCCGCCGATAACAATCACCATCCGGCGTTTCCCGGCCAACGGCGCATCGCCGCTGCGCGCCGCCCGCAGCAAATCGGCCAGCGGCATTGTCCCCAGCGCCTTGCCGCGTTCATCGCAGGCCGCCAGCCAATCGCCCTCTTTCAGCAGCTTTTCAATCCGAACGGCCTCCGCCTCTTTCGTCTGTTCCGGCGTACGAGAGGAAACCTTTTCGTCCTTATATTCCAACACCTCCACACCCAAACTCTTCAGGCGTCGAATATACTCCTCCTGCGCTGAGGCCAGCGCATTCGGCTTAATTTTTCCGGGCAACAGAACACAAATCTTCATGCCGTGGTTTATGCCCTATTCCGATCGGTAAAAAAAGAAAAAGCCGGATCCCATAACGAACCCGGCTATCATTTTCAATCGCCAATCGGAAATCGCCAATCGGCAATCGAAAATCGGCAATCGGCAATCGGCAATCGAAAATCGGACTAAACCCCGCTGAAGGCTTCGAAGCCTCCGTCCACCGGAATGACCGCTCCGCTCACAAACTGAGCGGCCTCTGAAATGAGAAAATGAATCGTGCCGTATACTTCGTGCTGCTCGCCGAAACGACCGAACGGCGTTTTTGCAACAACCAGCTTACCGCGCTCGGTGTAGGAACCATCTTCATTCGTCAGGAGTGCACGGTTCTGATTGCTGATAAAAAAGCCTGGAGCGATGGCATTCACGCGAATCTTGTCACCGTATTTCTTTGCCATCTCCGTTGCCATCCAGCGGGTAAAATTATCAATCGCCGCTTTGGCATTGGAATACCCCAGCACCCTCGTAATGGCCTGTTTGGACGACATGGAGGAAAAGTTTACCACACAGCCGGACTGCTGCGCCTTGAACGCCTTTGCAAACGTCATCGTCGGCATCACCGTCCCCTTGAGATTCAGGTCCAGCACCTTCGAATAATCCTCAATCTTCAGGTCAAATACATCCTGCTCCGGACCGATGGTTGCGCCCGGCATATTTCCGCCGGCCCCGTTAATCAGCACATCGATGCGCCCGCAGGTTTCGAGCACCTTATTATACACTTCGTTCAGCGCATCCTGATCCAGCACATTACAGGCAAAGCCGCAGCACTTGTCCGAAATCTTCCTCGCCTCCTCAACCGCTGCGTCCACCTTATCCTGAAAGAGATCCAAATAGATCACATAAGCGCCCTGCTTCTGCAGGTAGTTTGCGGTTCCGCCGGCCAAAACGCCGGCAGCCCCCGTCACGGCAATCACCTTATCCTGAATATTAAAAAGCTCGTTCATTTCAACTCCTGTGGGTTTGTGAAAATTTGAGCGCGCAACCATAAACCAACCCGTTCGCATTGCAAGCGCATCTGCGTCAACTTTCAGCCGTTTTTTTTGATCAAAACGGGGTATAAACGAACATTTAGAAAAGAAACCACGTTTTCACACCGAGGAACACTGGTGTTCAGTTGTGTACAAAAATCTTCCCTCTCACCGATCTTTATTGCTCAACCGAAACTCAAGCTTATAAATCAAGCGGTTCACCCTGCATATCGTTGATAACCGCCCTCAAATACGATGAATTTATATAATCCTTCGGCAAGGAAAAACTAAACCTACAGATGATTCCATATTCCAACCCCGGCTTGAAATATTCCGAAATACCACCCGGAATATCTCCGTAAGTAGTAAAATCATTTAAATCAATCCTGTATACTAATGCATCACCTTTCTCGAGGTGTATGGTTTCCTGATTATTGTCACAGTAAACTCGCAGCTGCAGAATGCCGCCGTCAGGTTCGACAATGAAAATCTCTGTATCAATTTCGGTCGGTGATGCTGATATTTTTGTCGGCGAATCCCCAGTGTAGATCAATTCAGCAGTAATGATTCCGTCATCATATGACGTTTCGGCGTTGAATAGACGACTTGCACTGTCAGAGCAATACCCTTCATGGATGAGTCGCAAACACTTCCATGACTCATTTGCACCCGACCCCATTACCAACAACGGATCTTCCATAAAGTCGAGAAAGTCAGTCAAACTATTCTCCATAGAGACGTTGAGGCTCTTGAACTCATCCGCTGTCATTTCCAAACGAGGGAGCTCAATAAAAGAGTCATGTCCTATGACCTGCATGGTAATTCCATTATCGTATGAAGCGACTAAAATCGGCTTATCTTTCCATATTTTCCAAAGATTACCCTCAATTATGCCCGCATGTTCTAATGTAGAGTGATCCGTGTTATAAAAAGAAACTTGACCGTTCTCAATCAGCATATGGACAGGACATAATCCCATGCAGGTGAATGGAACGGCGTCGTAGACCCCATCAAAATCCAAAATTGTTTTATCCGTTGAACACCCATAAATAAACAAAAAGGAAAATACGATCGTTGAGGCAAGCACTCTTCCAAGCTTCATTCGAATCCTTCCTCCCACATCCCAATGGGTCCCAGAAATCAAAAAACTCATACTCTTCACGAAAAAACTCAATCTACCCTCGACTGAGCAAAACGCAAAACTCTACCAAAAAAAGGTCATCACGCCTTTTGATGAACATTTATTCCACCTTGTCGGAAGAATCCTTCTTTCCGCTCTTCTTCACAAGGCTCTCTGCTTTTTCCTCGGCCCGTTTGGCTTCTTCTTCAAACTCGCCTTTAGCGACGGCATCCGTTTCGGCGGCGGCACTGATGGCGCAAACGTTGGCGTATGCGCTCCACGCTTGGGCAGAGCGAGGTGCAGTTTCCGTTGCGCTCCGCAGATAATCAACCGCTAATTCAAATCCCTCACCCTTTTCTTCCGCCAACTTAAGCTGGCTCTGACCGAGTCCGATCCATGCGGCAGAAAGATCCTCGTTTCCTTTCAACAGAAGAGCGAAGAAAGATTTTGCGGCTTCGGCCTGGCCGCGGGCGAGAAACACTTTGGCGCCGCCGATCAGCTCTGCGGGATTTCCCGGCACAGCCAGTCCGCCTTTTTCGATGGCCTGCGCATAGTCCGCGTACGCTTTATCCAGCTTATCCAATCCGGCTTTCTTTAAATCGGCATTATTGGCGAGAGCACGGTATTTTCCCTCGTTACGCAGCAGCACAGCGGTAGTACCATCAAAGTAAGCAAGCAGCCAGCGCGGCTGAACGGACTTACCCAGCAACCGATCAATTCCGGCGGAAGAGCTTGAGAAAAGCGTATTGAGAATGATCGCATCGGCATCGCCGTCCAGCCCTTCGCAGGTGGTCGCTTCGCCGAGAATGACCTCGGAGATGCCGTCGATCAGCTCATGGGAATAGCGTCCAGGACGATAATCAATAAGGACCTTTCGATCATAGTTAAAGGCCAGATAGCCGCCGTCTGCCGGAAGATTAAGCGTCTTTTCAGGAGCAGGAAAGGCCGGATCGTTAATCAGCGCCTTCAGGCCGGCGGGATAAAGCTGCGCTTCAATCCCCAAGCCGAAACTGGAGGCACTCCCGGCTTTTACATAAGCGCGGTTGGTGATAATCGGCATAACAGAAATAATCAGCAGAATAACCCACAGCCCGCCGGAAATCGGCCAAAGGAGCGGCTCTTTTTCACCCATCACATGCTTAAGCGTACCTCTTATATATTCGCTGACCGCCGTGAAGCTTAAAACCATGAACGGGAAAGAGAGCACCGCAAACAGAAGCGTCATCTTGGGTGAAGTCAATCCCATGACCGCACCGAAAACAGCAGCGGTTGTCAGCAGGATCGGCAGCCGTTTTTTCTGCGTCAGGATACCGGCCGCACCCAGAACCACAACAAACAGAATCAGCGGTTTAAGCGGAGGCGATTGGAAAAAGTCACTCAGCAGCGATGAAACATATGCGGGATCGGGGGAACTGATTTCTTTAACAACCTGCAGATGAAGGTTCAACAACGAAGGGTTCAGGAGGGTCGTCACCAACAGGGCAAGAACAAGAATCCCGTATGTCGCCGGGGTTGCGGCACTGCGTTTTTTCTTACTGCGCTGAACCGCTTCCATAGCGGCCAGCAGCGCCAAGAGCGGACCATACAGGAATGAGCCGTGCATATTGGTCCAGATCAACTGAAGCGGAATCAGTGCACCAAAAAGAATGGCCGGCTTCGACTGGGTAGAGAGCACATAGAGGAACGCGGCGAGAAAGAGCATCATCGGCACTTCCGGACCCACATCCAGCATCTGGAAAATAAGGTGACCCGATACAAGCAGCGCAAAACTTTGGCTCAATTCCCCGCCCCACTTTTTTGAAGTCCGGAGGAGCAGGACAAAGGCACCGAGCAGTCCGAGCGTGTTCAGCAGGATCAGCAACGGCGCTTTACCGACATTCCAGACCGCATAAGCCAGCTTATCGTAAAGCCAAGTGGGATTGACCAGCCTGTCTGCTTCCGTGAACGCAATCGGCGCTCCGGTTTTCCCCAAGGCCAGATGGGTCCATATTTGGGGTGTACTGATGGTGCGCATGCCGATGGCGGCAATGAATATAAGTCCCAACACAATCAGAATGATCGAACCCGACAGCTTCTTACTCATAACTTCTCCCCAGTTGATTCAGCAACAGTCTAAGGTAGGACGAATCACAATCCGGATGCAAGTTTCACGTGAGAGGAAATCAAAAGAGATCAAGTTGCGCCACATGGGCCTTCAATTTATGCGGTCTCTTTTTGGCCAGCTTCGGCTGTCCTGTATCCCCCAGTTCGCCCTCTTCCAGGTTTTTCAGAATATCCCCGGCACGCTCGATCACCGCATCGGGCAGCCCCGCCAATCGAGCCACTTGAATGCCGTAACTCTTATCCGCCGCACCTTTTACAATTTTTCGCAGGAACGTGATCGAATGGCCCTTCTCCTTCACCAACACACTATAGTTTTGCACATTGGGCAAAGTCAGCGCCAGATCCGTGAGCTCGTGATAGTGCGTGGCAAAAAGGGTTTTGGCGCGCAGGGCTTCGTTCTTGCAGAGATATTCCGCCACCGACCACGCAATGCTGATGCCGTCAAACGTACTCGTTCCGCGCCCGATTTCGTCGAGCACAATCAAACTGCGCGGCGTAGCATTATTCAGAATATTGGCCGTCTCCTGCATTTCCACCATAAACGTAGAGCGTCCGCGTGCCAGATCATCGCTGGCACCCACACGAGTGAAAACGCGATCCACCATACCGATTTCCGCACGCTCCGCCGGCACAAAGCACCCCATGTGCGCCATAATCGTAATCAGCGCCACCTGCCGAATGTAGGTCGATTTACCCGCCATGTTCGGGCCGGTGATGATAATCAACTGATGCGTTTCGCGGTCGAGCACGGTGTCGTTCGGCACAAAGCGCTCGGCATCGGGCATCTGCTCCACCACGGGATGCCGACCGTTATGGATTGAAAGCTTTCCGTTGTCGGTCATCTCGGGCCGCGCATAGCTGTTGGACAGCGCACGCTCGGCAAAGGCGGCGAGCACGTCGACCTGCGCAATCGCCAGCGCGTTGCGTTGAATTGTTTCCAAATGCATCACCGCCTGGCGGCGAACCTCCGTAAAAATTTCCTGTTCCAGCCCGATCGAGCGTTCCTGTGCGCCGAGAATCTTATTTTCGTATTCCTTCAGCTCCGGCGTAATGAAGCGCTCCGCGTTCACCAGCGTCTGCTTGCGGATATAATCCTCCGGCACCAACTCCAGATTCGATTTACTCACCTCAATGTAATAGCCGAACACCTTATTGTGGCGCACCTTCAGCGATTTAATGCCGGTACGCTCCATCTCCGCCGCCTGATATTCCGCCAACCACTTGCGTCCCAGCGTAGCCGCATCGCGCAGCTCATCGAGCTCCGGGTGATAACCGGGACGAATCACACCGCCGTCTTTCAGGGTGATCGGCGGCTCATCCACAATCGCCGAATCGATCAGCGCCACGAGCTCCGGCAAGGCCGTGATCTGCGTACCGAGCTCCTCAATAATGGTTCCCTTTCCGCTCAGCAGCGCCTTGAGCATCGGCATCTGCTGAAGCGAGAGACCCATGGCGCGCACATCGCGCGGATTGCCGCTCGTCGATCCAATGCGCGAGATGAGACGCTCAACGTCTTTTATATCGCCCAGCACCTCGCGCAGGCTGCGCAGATACGACTGATTATGCGTCATCAGCTCCACCGCATCGTGGCGCGCGCGGATGCGCTCCAGATGATTGAGCGGTCGCAACAGCCATTCGCGGAGCAAGCGCCCGCCCATGGCTGTGCAGGTGCTGTCAAGCACGTGGAGCAGTGTGGCTTTATACGCCTGCCGATTGGAATTGATCGAGGCCGTCAGTTCCAAATTGGTCGCGGTTGTTTCATCCAGAAGCATGTAATCAGCCGGATTTTTCACCCGCAGATTGCGCACGTGCGACAAGTTGCGCCGCAGCTCCGTCTTCACATAATAGAGCACCGCGCCCGCAGCACCGATCGATGCTGTCATGCCCGCACAGCCGAAGCCTTCCAGCGAATGCACCGAAAAATGACGCAGCAGAAAATCGTTCGCCGAAGCCGCCTCGAAGGTCCAATCCTCGCACGCCGTCAGTAAGGTATTGGTCGTCTCCAGCCCCAGATCGCTGAACGCCGAATCGGCCATCTGCTCCTCGGCGGTAATACACTCCGCCGGCGCATAGCGCGAAAGATTGGCCTGTACACTCGAAAGATCGGACGACTCCTCAATCCAGAATTCGCCGGTCGAGAGATCGAGCATCGCCAGCCCAAAGATATTCTTCACGCGGAAGAGGCCCGCCAGAAAGTTATTCTGATTCCCCTCCAGCGTCACCTCATCGAGAATGGTACCCGGCGTCACGATGCGCGTCACATCGCGCTTAACCACGCCCTTTGCCGTTGCAGGATCCTCCACCTGCTCACAGATCGCCACCTTTTTACCGGCGCGTACCAGCCGCTCCAGATAGCCCGAGGCCGCGTGATACGGCACGCCGCACATCGGCGTGTTGTGGCGCTTGGTCAGCGTAATATCGAGAATTTCCGCCGCCGTCTTCGCGTCGTCGAAAAACATTTCATAGAAATCACCCAGCCGGAAAAAGAGGATTGTATCCTCCGGCAGCTCGCGCCGTATCTGTCGATACTGCACCATCATGGGGGTCTCTTTTTCGGCCATCAAATCTCTCCAAACTTAAGCCGATCAGTTTATCCACTGCGCACATCAAATCAATTCATTCCCGCAGCGAATCAGCAAAAAGGGCCGCCTTGCAGCGACCCTTTTGCGTATACTCCGCCAGAAGGCGGGAGTATGTGCTTGATTAACCCACGAGGGCCAGCAGCACCCCGGCGGCTACGGCGGAACCAATCACACCGGCCACATTCGGACCCATGGCATGCATGAGCAAGAAGTTCTGCGGATTGGCTTCCAGACCGACCTTATTGGAAACACGGGCAGCCATCGGAACCGCCGAAACCCCGGCGGAACCAATCAGCGGGTTGATCTGATCCTTGCTGAGCTTATTCATCAGCTTGGCCAGCAACACGCCGGCAGCCGTACCGATGCAGAAAGCGGCCAGACCAAGAATGAGAATACCTATCGTTTGTGCATTAAGGAACTTTTCGGCTGCCAGCTTGGAACCGACGGCCGTGCCGAGCATGATGGTCACAATGTTGATCAGCGCGTTCTGAGCGGTATCGGAAAGACGATCCACCACGGCACATTCCTTCATGAGGTTACCGAGCATGAGCATTCCGATCAGCGGCGTGGCTGAAGGCAGCAACAGGATACAGAGAATCAGCACCAGCAGCGGAAAAATAATCTTTTCGGTCTTTGGCACGTGACGCAGTTGCTTCATCTCAATCTTACGTTCCGCCTCGGTTGTCAGCAGACGCATAATCGGCGGCTGAATGATCGGCACCAGCGCCATATAGGAATAGGCCGCCACAGCAATCGCCCCGAGCAGATTCGGTGAAAGCCGCGAACTCAGAAAGATGGCCGTCGGACCGTCCGCCCCACCAATAATACCGATCGAAGCAGCATCCTGAATGTTAAACAAACTAGGCAGAGCCACGGCGCCGAGCAGGGCACAGAAAATACCAAACTGTGCCGCCGCGCCGAGCAGGGCGGTTTTCGGATTGGCCAGCAGCGGACCAAAGTCGGTCATTGCCCCTACTCCCATAAAGATGAGCAGCGGAAACACGCCGGATTCCACACCCACTTTGTAGAAATAATAGAGGAAACCTGCCGGCTGTCCATCAACACCGGCCGCAGCGATACCTGCCATCGGGATATTGGTCAAAATACAACCGAAGCCGATCGGCAACAGCAACAGCGGCTCAAAGCCCTTCTTAATCGCGAGGAAGATGAGTCCCAAGCCGACCAGAATCATGATGAACTGCCCAACACCATCGGGAAGAAATCCAAGACGTTTCAGCCCGCCGCGCTCGACATTCTCCTGCGCTTCTTCAACCAACTTATCCAGATCCTTCGTGAACTTCCCATCCGCATCCAATGCTTTCGCTTCAGCCACTACAACGTTTATTGCCGAAAGATATTCCTTGCCGGCCTCCTCCGCCTTGGCTTCTTCAACCACCGGATAGTCGGTCAGCACATATCGCGCCTTCAGATAAGCCACTTCAGCGGCATCGCATCGATCCTCTTCGGCCAACTTCTCCGCTTTTTCCAACAGATCGTGAGCCGCGTGAAGATGGCGGGCCGTGATCTCGGAAGCCAGCGTCTTCAGCGTAGCCTGATCCTCGGCCTTCTGGAGTTCCAGTGGAGTCACCGGATTGAAAAACCGATAAATACCGGTCTCATGCCACAGCTTCGCAAAGCCTTCGCCAACTTTCAGCTTTTCGGTCTTCGTCTCGCCGGCCTGAGCCTGCTGAACGATGCCGCCGAAAAAGACGGCAACGAAAAGCGATAGGGTAATGAATTTCTTCATATCGAAAATCTCCGTTCGCTTTTGCGCTTAGTTAATAGAAGCCATGGCCTGACCGGCAGATACCTGCTCGCCGGCATCCACCGCCACGGAAGAAATGGTTCCGCCGGCGGAGGCTTTCACTTCAATTTCCATCTTCATGGCTTCCACCACGAAGAGCACATCGCCTTCGTTCACTTGATCCCCAACAGAGATGTTGACCTTCATCACCTTGGCATTCATCGGTGCAGTGACTTCGACCGAATCAGCCGACTCATGGGCAACAGAAGAAGAACCAGCGGATTGAATTCCGTCGGCCACACCGATGTCATAGGATTTACCGTTCACAGTGGCCTTATCGCCCTTCACCTCAACCGCAAACTTTTTGCCGTTAACGGTAACGGTGTAACCGCCGTCGCCACCGGGTGCCGCAGCCGGAGCCGCCGGAGTCAGAGCGCCTTTCCGGACGCCGTTGATCTTGGCCTTGCCGAGCAGGAAGTCGATCCCCTTCTGGGCGCAAGCGGCGGCAATAAAGATGTTTTCTTCGGTTTCTTCGATGCTGTTTTCTTTCAGCATGGCCTTGGCGGCGGCAACCCCCTTCTTGGGATTGGCGTCGTTCAAGTCGACCGGATTGGCCGTGGTCGGCTCGAGTTCCAGCTTTTCGGCGCAAATCTTCACAATTTCCGGATCGGGTTCGACCGGGGTTTTTCCAAAGTAACCCAAGACCATTTTACCATAACCGTCGGCGATCTTTTCCCACGGGCCAAACATGACGTTATTGAACGCCTGCTGGAAGTAAAACTGGGAGACGGGGGTTACGGAAGTGCCGAAACCGCCGCGACGAACCACTTCGCCCATGGCGTGAATGCAGGCCTCATATTTGTCCATGACGTTATTGTCGCGCATCATCTGCGTATTGGCCGTGAGTGCGCCTCCAGGCATCGGCGACCACGGGATCATCGGCTCAACCGCGAGCGCTTCCGGGGGCATTTCGTAGTCGGCCATGCATTCTTTGAACACGTTGGCAGCATGCATCATCTTGTCGATATCAATGTCGAGTTCATAGTCTTCGCCGCGCAGGGCATGCCACAGGGTGGCGACGTCGGGCTGGCAGGTGCCGCCGGACGCCGGGGCCAACGAACAATCCACCTGATCGGCACCGGCCTTAATCGCCGCGAGATAACCCACGGTTCCAACACCGGCGGTTTCGTGCGAGTGGAAAACAATCTTGCAGTCGCCCGGCAACATTTTGCGCGCCATAGCGATGGTTTCGTATACCTTCTTCGGTACAGAGGTACCGGACGCATCCTTAAAGCAGACGCTGTCGAACGGAATGCCGGCATCCAGAATATCCTGCAGCGTCTTCTGGTAAAATTCAACGGTGTGGGCACCGGAACATCCGGGAGGAAGTTCCATCATCGTAACCACCACTTCATGCTTCAGGCCGTGGGCCGTAATGGATCTGGCGGAATCGATCAGGTTGTTGACATCGTTGAGCGCGTCAAAGTTACGAATCGTGGTGATTCCATGTTTCTTAAACATTTTTGCGTGCAGATCAATGATATCGCGCGACTGTGAGTCAAGACCCACCACATTGATGCCGCGGGAAAGGGTCTGCAGGTTGGCATCGGGACCAGCCGTTTCACGAAACTTGTCCATCATGTCAAAGGCAGACTCATTGCAATAAAAGAATGGAGCCTGAAAGCGGGCCCCGCCGCCGGCTTCAAAGTGCGTTTGTCCTGCTTCAACACAGGCCTTAACGGCCGGCAGGAAATCTTCGGTCAATACGCGAGCACCGTAAACGGACTGGAAGCCGTCACGGAACGCGGTGTTCATAATATGGATGGTTTTTTTAGCCACGGTATCTCTCCTGGGTTTATTTAAATATAAAAAAAATTATCCGCGCTTGGCTTTAATCGCGGCCAGCACGACAGCCACTTCCGAAGCAGGATCTGCAACAACGGCGTTTTTCTTTGGCGCAGCCGCCGGCACTTCAGGAAAAAGGTGAGCGAACTTGCGGAAAAATCCCGCCGAGCAGTTCATTGCAAAAACCATTAAAACGAGAAAGGAAAAAACGGTAGCCATACCGATTACCATCAACACGAGGCCGTTCATCATAATTTTTTGTCTCCTTGATTTGGTAAAATGAGCGGCCTATATACGGAATTTGCTTTACCATAGCCAGATAAAAACCCCATTTTTATGGCCGATTTAACAAAACATACTCTCAACCCAGGTGCGTATAGATGAATTTCAGAATCGAGTGGAATGATCGCTTAGGGTCCACCAACACCACCCTGCGCAATCGATTTTATAACCAGCATATACCAAACGGCTTGCTCATTGCGGCGCGCGAACAAACTGACGGCAGAGGGCGCCAACAACGAACTTGGATTTCACCTCCCAACGGCGGCCTCTACGCCTCCTTTTTTCTCGAAACCCAGGCCCCGCTCATACAGATTCCGTCGCTCACGATGGCCTTGGCCCTCGCGGTCTCTGACTATCTGAACTCACAAGGAATCCACGCAGCACCCAAATGGCCCAACGATGTGCTTGTGGGCGAAAAGAAAATCTGCGGTATCCTCTCCGAACGCGTTGAACAGGAGCTGAGACAGGGCATCATTGTCGGAATTGGTCTGAATATAAACATGACGGAAGCAGAAGCCAACGAAATCGACCGGCCGGCCACATCGATGCTGATCGAAAGCAATCAGGCTCGATCCCCCGATGAAGTACTTAAAAAACTGCTTCCTCAGATAAACTTCTGGATTGATCGCTGGAAGAATGGAGGGTTTGAGGCTATTCGCGAAATTTGGACAGAGAAAGCGGGCCCGATCGGGAAACCGATCTCTGTTCGCAATGGAGACGTTTGCCAAACAGGCACCCTGGCCGGATTCGGAAAACACGGCGAATTGCTTTTTCAAACAGCGTCAGGAGTTGAAACCATTTGGTCTGGAGATATTGAATGAACCAGAGAAAATTTACCCATACCCTGCTGCTTCTCACAGTTGCAGCCACTCTCAGCTGCACACCGGGAAAACATTATCAAATCCCGCGCGGCCAACAACCGCTGGTCGTACAAATGGAGACTACGGGCTACTGTAAGTGCGGAAAGTGCTGCGGGTGGAAACGTAATATTTTCTTTCAGCCGGTTTATTCATCCGGCCCCAATAAAGGGGAACCGAAAAAAGTAGGCATTACCGCCAGCGGAACGAAGGCCGATATCGGAACGATCGCTGCCGATCCGAGTTACTATCCGTTCGGAACGATTATGTACGTCCCAGGCTACGGCTGGGGATGCGTTGAAGATGTCGGAGGAGCGATCAAGGGCCGACATATCGACCTCTTCTTTAATTCGCATAAAAAAGCCCTCGAATGGGGCCGGAAAAACGTGGAAGTTCAGGTCTGGAAACCAAAATCATAAGAGCAGATGCAAAAAAAAGAGCGCCTCCTTCAAAGGCGCTCTCTTTTTTTTCCGAATTGATCGGATATCGGTTTTGGATTCTCTGCTCATTTCAATCCACCCTGTGCGGGGAACCATACTTTTATTCCGTTACGCATGTTGTTACCTCCTTTTTCGTTTCTCTTTCCTCCCCGATTTGGAGAGGTTACTATATAGTACGATTGTGGTTCTATTATATTGCATCTATTTTCCTTTTTTTGGTGTGCGGACAGAAAATCCGCGCAGCGAACACCCCGATTTTCGCAATCGGTAAGGTTGCGGACCAACGGGTTCGTTGAATATTTCTATTGTAAAGATGAGGAAAATAGCACAGAAACATTCAATGAAAACGTGTGACGTAATTGATCTGATCGGCAACACGCCGCTGGTCAGGCTTCGGAATGAAAACATCATAGCCAAGGCCGAATTTCTGAATCCCGGCGGCAGTATAAAAGACCGGATCGCCTTGGCGATGATTGAAGCCGCGGAAAGAGACGGCCGTTTAAAACTGGGCATGAAAATTGTCGAACCCACTTCCGGAAACACCGGCATCGGGATTACCCTCGTGGGAATCGCGAAAGGGTATGAAGTCTATATCGTTATGCCCGAGGGCATGAGCGAGGAGCGAAGGAATATCATCAAAGTTCTCGGCGGCAATCTGGTTCTCACCCCGGACAGCGAGAATATTGCCGGGGCCGTCCGCAAAGCCGAAGAGCTGGCATCCGGAATGAATGCCTTTATGCCGCAGCAGTTTACAAATCCCGCAAACCCACAGGCCCATTACGAGTACACCGCGCCGGAGCTCTGGCGTCAGGCAGGCAACAGAATCGACGCGTTTATTTCCGGAATAGGCAGCGGCGGAACCATTCAGGGGATCGGCTCTTATTTAAAAAAGCACAGCCCGAACACCCGGATAATCGCCGTGGAACCCAAAAATGTTTCAGCGCTGCTGGGCCATGAACCGGGACTTCACCAGATTCAGGGAATCGGCGACGGCTTTATTCCGGACATACTCGATGTCTCGCTCATCGACGAGATTATCGAGGTAAGCGATGACGACGCGATAACCACCACCCGAGGACTGGCGCGCAGTAATTCTCTCCTCTGCGGAACCTCTTCCGGAGCAAATATCTGGGCAGCCCGACAGATTGCCGAAGAGCACCCGGACTGGATGATCGCAACGGTGCTTCCAGACCGAGCCGAACGCTATTTCAGCACCGGACTGCTTTAACCCACAAGTGAAACAGGAGTACTTTATGGACACTTTTTATGCTCCCGCCGAACGCGCCGGAGACAAAGAGCTCGACGAAGAAATCGAAATCATCGCGAACAGCCCCGTTGTATCGGGATTACTCCAAACGGTATCCGGCCTGCTCGCGGTGGTCAATGAGCAACGACAAGTGGTTGCCTGCAACGACAAACTGCTTGCAGAACTCGGGATCGAAGATCCGCACACGCTGCTCGGGCTCCGCCCGGGAGAAGTGCTCAAGTGCGTTCACGCACATGAACAACCGGCGGGCTGCGGTACCACCAAGTATTGCTCTTCCTGCGGAGCGGCTGTGGCCATGGTGACCAGCTTCGAAACCAACTCCTGCTGCGAACGGCTTTGTGCATTAAAAACCGAATCAACCGAAATTGCACTCAAGGTTCGTTCGCAGCCGATCACATTGGATGGACGGCGATTTCTACTTCTGTTCATCCAGGACGAAAGCCGAAACGAACTACAGGCATCGCTCGAGCGCACCTTTTTTCACGACATTGGAAACTCCCTGCACATTATTAAGGGAATCAGTGATCTATTATTTGAAGACCAGCCGTCGAAAGATATTGCTGCCATCAAAAAAGCAACGGACCGGCTGCTGGAGGAAGTCACGATACAGCGCAAGCTGATGGATGATTGTGCAGTTCATTACAACCCCCGAAAAGAAGAGGTCGATGCGGTGGAGGTTTTTGAAGAGTTGCGCACGGAAATACAGCAACATTCAGCCGCAGTAAAAAAAACACTCACCCTCTCTGCAGCTGAGACGAATCTTCGACTGCACACGGACCGTCCCATGCTCATGCGGGTGCTCAGCAATATGCTCATCAACGCCTGCGAAGCCACACCGCCCGGAGGAACCATACGGCTTGAAGTTAAGCGCCGAGAAAACATGATCGAATTTTCTGTGTGGAATCAGCAGGTCATTCCGCCCGAGGTGCAGCAACGCATTTTCCAGCGCCATTTCAGCACAAAAAACGAGCCGGGCCGAGGCATCGGAACCTATTCCATGAAGCTGTTTGGTGAACAGTTTCTGCGCGGAAAAGTCAGCTTCACCAGTTCCTCCGAACGGGGAACCACGTTCCGATTCGCGCTGCCGGCCTAACGTGCCGTCACGGACAATATTTATAACCGATGCCATGAACCGTGCGGATGGTCTTTGGCTCGGCAGGATTTATTTCCATTTTTTTTCGCAGTTTGGAGATGTGCTGATCCAGCGTACGCGAAGTCCCGAAATATTCGACACCCCAGACCTTGTCGAGCAGCTGATTCCGCGAGAGCACTTCGTTCGGGTGATCGATAAAATAGCGGATCAGTTCCAGCTCCCGATGCGAAAGCGGCTCGCTCTGTCCAGAAAACGCTATGGTGTATTTGCGTGTATCAATCCGCGCGCCGCCGAACTCAAACGTCTCGGGCCACGCCTGCCGATCGGCATGCCGACCGCACGCACGCCGCATCACCGCCTCAACCCGGGCTAACAGTTCGTGCACCCCAAAGGGCTTCGTCACATAATCGTCCGCGCCCAGCTGCAGCCCCACCACTTTATCCACCTCTTCCCCCTTCGCGGTGAGCATAATTATCGGTACGTCACTGTTGGTTTTTCGAATTTCCCGGCAGACATCATAGCCGCTCTTCTCAGGCATCATCACATCGAGCAGCACCAAATCGATCGCTGTTTCGTGATGCACCGTCAACGCCTCTCGTCCATCAGCCACAGCACGAACGCAGTATCCTTCGCTCTCAAACAAATCCACCAATCCGTTACGAATATTGGCATCATCTTCAGCAATTAGAATGGTTTTCATACAACCTCCACTCCCGGCAATGTAATGGTAAAACAGGCCCCGCCCGACGGCGCGGGTGAATAGGTCAGCGATCCTCCCAAATCGGTCAGCATCCGGCGCGAAAGGCCCAGCCCCAGACCGCTGCCCTGACTTCGCGCTGTGATCGAATCATCCACCCGATAAAACCGCTCAAAAATTTTACGACGATGCGCCGCCGGAATCCCCTCCCCGGCATCGCAG
Organism: Pontiellaceae bacterium; assembly: GCA_016937035.1. The sequence goes on along the minus strand of JAFGWS010000072.1, from coordinate 7,100 downwards.
ACGCGAATCTCAAATTCCCGACCGGACTGCGACATTTCGATCAGCAACTGTTTTCCGGAAGCCGCATATTTAATTGCGTTATCGATCAGGTTAAGCAGTGCCTGCTGCACCGCATCGCGATCCGCCTCCACCAAGGCCGGCTCGCCCAGATAGTGTTCCGTCAGCGAAATCCCCGCCTCGCCGATACGAAGGCGCTGCGACTGAACGGTCTCCGCCACCACATTGCGAAGGTCAAAACGCCCGATTTGATATTTTTTTCGATTTTGCTCCAGCCGCCCAAAATCGAGCACATTATTGACTAAGCGGGTTAATCGCTCGCTTTCGGAGGCAATGGTGCTGAGATAACGGACTTTCTTTTCCTCATCCTCCACGCGGCCTTCGCGCAACAGATCGGTATACATTCGAATGGTGGTGAGCGGCGTCTTCAGCTCGTGTGAAACATTGGAAACAAAGGTGGTTTTCTGCAGCGCATCGCGTCGATTGCGTTGCGCTTCCAAGAGCAGCATACCGCCGGCGCAGAAGAGACAGACAAACAGAACAACAACCAGCAGCGTGGATGCAACCGCATAATGATGCGCAGAGGCGCCTAGGCTTCCGTCGGCCGTATAAAGCGCCACCTCCCAATGCGGCAGCATAAAACCCACCGGAACAGAGAGTGCCGCACGTGCATCATCTCCCGGATCCAACGGACCCGACTGCAAAATACGGTGCCCGCCCGCATCCAGCACCGCAACCGCCCGACCATCCGGCAGGTCCATCGGCATCGCACGCTGGAGCTCCGAAAGCAGCGCCGCCATCTCCAGTTCAACACCGCAGCGTCGTTCTCCGCGCTGCACCCAGCCCAACATACACAACGTATTTTCCCAATACCAAGGAACCCAGCCGCTCGACTCCACCAGCACATTGCCCTTGCTCACATTCTGAAACAATTGCTGCGACACCGATCGATCCGACTGCTCGCCATCCAGCCGCTCTTCCCAACCATGCATTCCAGCAAACAACGTTTTATAGCGCGTCAAAAACCCTTCTTCCTCGCGCGTCAGCGGCAGCAAAGGATCGGGGAGCAGAAGATCATTCGGTCCTCGCCAGACAAATACATTCCGTACCAGCGGATTGGTTCGCTCCCAATTACGCAGCGTCTCATCGAGCTCTTCGAAGGGAATCGCGCGCAGTTCGCGCAGCATTTCGTTCTGCACCACACCAACGGCCAAAGACAGTTCTTCCGCCCGGTTTCGCAACCAACCTTCTTCGGCCGCAAGTGCCGTGCTTTCCAGCCTTGTACGCTCATGCGCAAGCAGGCGCGCCGCAACCCCCGCAATGATTCCTGCGGAAACCAGCAGCAGCGCACCATACAACATGATCGGTGATTTTCTAATTATCAACCTCCACACTTACTGACGGAATCGACCGTTGCTGGTTATAAACCTCATAATTCCTCGAACGCATTGCCTTTCGCGTCACAGAATCCATCTGCTGTTCCATCTGCATCTGAACCGCCTGTTGTTCCATTTCTTCGGCCTCATCCATGAGTTGCATTTGATCATTCAACTCGGCATACTCTTTAAGTTTCCCGGCAGTTATAAACAACACTTCCGCCGCTTTATCATAATCTGCATTATCTGCGTAATAAATCGCCTGATCCTGTGCTTCCGCTTTTCCGTTGAGATAAACTGAATTATTTACAGCGATATTCCAGCCGTCCGCGATCTCTTCCTTACTTCCGGTAAAACGTACAGAGGCATTCCCCTCACTGGAAGCCTGACTATTGGAAATCATATCCTGATAGGAGCAGCGGGCATCGGCCACCTTACGTTCTTCACCTGCGCTTCCGGCCGGCAATTCCACTTCAATCAGCGCATATTTTTCCTGACCGCCATACAACTGATTGAGCGAAAGCTCCACATGGTCTTCACCCACACGACCATCCCGTCCGATAATCCGCAGCGGTCGAACGTCCTTCGGAAATTTTACCTCAATGATCACCTTGCTGGCCACCACACTCAACACATCGCCGAGCTCTTCATTAAAAATACGCGGCAGATCCACACTCGACTCCACAAAATAGTTATTTCCATCACTGTTCTGGGCCATGAGCGCCATCAAATCCTCATTATAATCCGTGCCCACGCCGATCGTCGTTACCGAAATACCTTCCTTACTCAGCGCCGTCCCCAAACGCCCCAGCTCTGCCGGAGACGAGGGCCCCACGTTCGCCAATCCGTCCGACAACAACAGAATACGGTTCACATAGCGCCAGTCCAAATGCTTGCGGGTTTCCGATGCTCCCTGGCTCACACCGGCAAACAGCGCGGTATTTCCGCCGGAGCGGATCGAGCGAATCTGCCCCTCAATCCACTCCGAATTTGCTGCGCTCTGCGACGGCACCACGGTTTTAACTTCATGATCATACGTCACCAGCGAAAACATATCCTCGGGCCCCAGCCTCCGTAGCGCCGCAATGGCCGCATCACAGGCCTTTTCAATCTTTGATCCGGTCATCGACCCCGAACGGTCGAGCACAATCGTCAGATTCACCGGTGGGCGCTTCTCCTTCTTCGGAGCCTTCGGCGCATCCAGCGTTACCTTCACCACCGCGGTCTGCGAACTTCCGGCATAAACCACCGAATTATCCATCTCTACCCGACAGATCACCCCGCTCGCTTCTTCCGCCGAAGCACCCAGCGCCCCGGCCAAACAGAGTCCCGCCAGCACTATTCTTTTCGATAAAGCCTTCATAAATGCCCTCCATGTTAGATGATTCAACCTGCAATGTCACGGACCGTCCGTAACCGATCAACGGGGAAAATCTGCCACAAACGGCGGAACCTGTGGTCACTGCCATGTAAACAGTTGTAAAAAGATGTAACTCCAAACACCGTTGATTTTATCAAGAAAGCCCGATTGATGGCTTTTCCTCTCTGCGCAGCTCGCTTATTCTGTCGCGCATGAAGACCATACTGATCACCAACGCAACGGTTGTTAACGAGGGTTTATCAGCCCCCGCCGATGTTTTTATTCAAAACGGACGCATCGAAAAGATCGCTCCAGTGCTGAGCAACCAATCAGCCGATATCACCATCGATGCCACCGGCAAAATGCTCCTGCCGGGCATGATCGACTGCCACACGCATTGCCGCGAACCGGGGCTTGAACAAAAGGCGGATCTGCATTCCGAAAGCCGTTCGGCGGTGGCCGGCGGCGTTACGTCGATCATGGAGATGCCCAACACCAAGCCCGCAGCAGTCACCAACGCAATCCTCGAACAAAAGTTTGCCCTCGCCGCCACCAAGTGCCTCGTCAACCATTCCTTCTACCTCGGGGGCTCCAACGACAACCTCGACGAACTGTTGGCACTCGATCCGAAAACCGTTTGCGGCGTTAAGCTCTTCATGGGCGCCTCCACCGGCAATCTGCTTGTCGACCGACAACAGCAGCTTGAAGATATCTTCAGCCAAATCAAGGTGCCGATTGCGCTCCACTGCGAAGACACCCACACCATCCGCGAGAATGAAAAGGCGGCGCGCGCAACCTACGGCGACAACATTCCCTTCACCGAACACGCCAACATTCGCTCCGAAGCCGCGTGCTACCAATCGACCGCGCTCGCCGTCGAGCTAGCTAAAAAATGTGGCTCGCAGATCCACGTCCTGCATCTCACCACCGCGAAAGAGTTGGAGCTGTTCCAACAAGGGTCGGTAGACCGAAAAAAAATTACCGCCGAAGCCTGCCCCCACCATCTCTGGTTTTCCGACGCCGACTATGAAACCAAGGGCGCACTGATTAAGTGCAACCCATCGATCAAAACCGCCGCCGACCGCGCCGCGCTGCGGCAGGCGCTCCTCGACAACATCATTGACACCGTCGGCACCGACCATGCCCCGCATCTCTGGGAGGAAAAACAAAACCCCTACTGCGCCGCGCCGTCCGGCATGCCCGTGATCCAGAGCGCACTCATTTCGCTCCTCGAATTCCTGCCGCCCGAAACCGTCGCCGAAAAAACCGCCCACAACCCGGCCCGTATCTTTCAGATTCAGGAGCGCGGCTTTATCCGCGAAGGCTACTGGGCCGACCTCGTGCTGATCGCTCCCAACGCGCCGTACACCGTCGCCCAGGAAAATATTCTCTACAAATGCGGCTGGTCGCCCTTCGAAGGAACGACCTTCAACTCCTCCATCGCCGCCACCCTCGTCTCCGGACAGCTCGCCTACACGAACGACACCGTCAACAACGCCGTTCGCGGACAGCGCCTGCTGTTTGATCGAGCATTATAATAGCAATGCACAGATACTGTATGACGCGTCCTTCACTTGCAGCTTACGGAGTTGAAATATGACAGGGATCATAATTGCAATTATCGTTATTGTGGCAATTGTAAGCATACCGTTCGAACTCAGGAGCAAGAAACGGCTTGAAGTATATTGGCAACGAAGGTGCACCGGGACGGAGTGGCGCAACCGTTTCCCTGATGCTCCCAAAGAGTCTATTCGCGATTTTTTGCAAATTTTTGTAGACGGATTTGCCTTCCGCACGGATCAGCGACTCAAGTTCAGCCCAGAAGATAAAATAATGGATGTATACAGAACCCTTTACCCAACGAACACTTGGCCTGATGCGCTGGAGTTTGAAACGTTTGCGATCAGTCTTGAGGATAAGTACGGGTTTGATCTTGAAAAAATCGCATTTCACGAGATCACTCTCGGGCAATTGTTCGAAATAACAAGAAATACTCCCCAGCAGACTAAGGGAATTTGAACCTAAAAAGAGCAGTTGAACTACCCTCCACTCGGATGTTTGTCCCGAAAATGCATCGTTTTTCTGAAGTTTTCGATCTCACCACCCAACTGCGGAGCAGTTGAAATCCGCACCCTTTGGGTGCAAACGGAAATGAAAGAAAAGGCAATGTTTACAGGTGTATATAACAGGTTTCGAGTTTCAACTGCCGAATATAGGTTGAATTACTCATGAAGTCCCCCTATCTTCAAAAAAAGATTATCTGATTGAACGCCACAGACAGGCGCTGTTCCGCGTGCCGATTGATTCTGGGCGGGGCTGCCCTAACCGCGAGGCCGATGGAAAGCTACAGTCTGATTATACCGATATTTCTTCCATTCAAAGCAAACCACCAAGATATTGGGATTTACAATCCACGCAGATATCTGTTTTTCCCCAAGGCTAATTACAACGGTGTCTCCCTCAACGGTCCAGCTTCCGTTCGTTTCCTGATCATCTTCAGTCATCGTGACGCGCCCATCTTCCTCGATTCGAATGGAGGAAAGGGCAGAATCCGGTAGCTTTAGTTCCCAAACACCCAGAAACGGCTTTTCTTCTTCATCGAGTGACATTCGGTCCGAAAAAGTAATTCCGGAACGAATGAAGCGTCTGGTGATTTTTTCGGGAGACGTATAAGAGACCAGCAGATAATCCTGCGTCGGGCAAACCGCCTTTGCCGAAGAACTCTTATCGCCTGCTTTAAACTCGAGCGATAGTAGCCCATCCAACTCGGTCCAGCGTCCGCTCATCTCATTCTCCCGGAAGGTTCTCGTGCAGTATCCATTATCATCAATATTGATGTGAACATGATCCGTGGTTTTGATTACTCCTGTTGTCTCCCAATGCCCTAAAAACGGTTTTTCTGCTGTATGCTCGTCATTGAGCTTTTGAAGCCGCGAGAAAGGCATGGGTGGAAGATATTCCTCAGACAAAACCTGCAGAATTCCTTTGTACAAAGCGCAATAATAGACGTCATCTCCATCATCAAACTCCGCGATCAGATACCCTCCGACAAAGCGCCACACACCGAGGTCTGCCTCAAAATCCTCTTCATCATAGGTCAGTGCACACGTTCCATCTTCCATAAAAATCAGGCTGACTAATCCGCCTTCAGGTAAGGTGGCTCCCCACAATCCCTGAAAGCTTTTCGCGGTATAAGTGGTTGTATCCTCACCACACAGCTGGGCCAGATATTGCAGTGCTAAATACTGATTCTCGTCCTTTTCGGATGGGGCAACAATATAGTGGCCCACCTGCGACCACTTTCCCTCCCGTCCTTCCGAAATAATCCGCACTCGCCAATAAAATTCACCTGTCCCTGCATGGCTCGGACTATACTCCGGACGCCTTAACTGTTCATCCAAAAACAGCTTTCGGAACGTCTTTTTCTCAGAAATCTGGAGCTGGTAAAATTCGTCCTCATAAAGGGATTCATTCAACCAACGTAATTTCACAGGACCATCTGGAAATACATCCATAAGGCCCGGCGAAGGGCGAGCATTTTGGAAGCCTATCGAAACCGCCTCAGGAGGTACGGGTTCCCAATCAGAAACTTTCGAGCTACTGCGCCTGTAAACCCTGCGACTGATGCTTCCCTCAACAAGAAGAACAGGAGAACCTCCAACCACGGGCTCGCCCGTACCCACATAAACAGCTCCGCCGGGCCACAACCCGCCCTCTTTTGCAACGTCATATGCTGGACTTTGGCTGGGTTTGCCCCAACACACATAATCCTCCAAAACATGCTTCGGCTGCCCGTTCTCTTCATTCACAGAAACCAGCGAACACTCGTTTACCAATCCTTTAAAAAGGTCCTCCGACCCTTCATTTGTATAATGCAGATACGTGCATTTTTTCTCTACACTTCGCTCCCTTTTTTCCTTTCCAAACGCGATCACAGCGAACCCGTTGGCTTCTATGGAAGTTCCAGAAGGAAAGCAATATTCGCCCCCCACTTTATCGAACATTTTCCATCCGGAAATATCGATGGCGGCACCCGAGGTGTTCACCAGTTCAACCCGCATGGGTAAACCTCTCTTGCGCAGACATTGGATTTCGCTGATAAAAACACCCGATTCACTTTGTTGCACCGGCAAATCATCCAACGCACTAACCCAATCATTAATCACCACATTCTCTCCAGGCACCGGATTCCTTTTCCCAATGGAAACCTCTTCAGGATACAATATGCACCAATCTTTTCGCCCAATCGAACCCGTGCGGTTATATACACTTCGCCCTATACTGGGCTTACCCCCATTTTTAGACCACGGTGCGTCATTTTTTAAGTGGAACCTGCGGTTCCATTTTATGCCTGCTGGCGGCCAACG
>JAFGWS010000010.1 GCA_016937035.1 Pontiellaceae bacterium | reverse complement strand
CTACCGGAGTCGCAGCGTGAGGTGCTGGGATTGCGATTGGATGCGGAGATGTCGTATCAGGAAATTGCGGAGGCACTGGATATTCCGGTGGGGACGGTGCGCTCTCGGCTGCATAACGCGATACGTAGCCTGCGCAGCACATTGGAAGGAAAGGAGTTTGGAGATGAATGAGGATATTCTTGGTCGACTAATGATGGATCATGCCTTGGGAACGCTTGAGCCGGATGTGGAGGCTTTGTTGAACGATTACCTTTCGAAGCACGCGGATATGCAGTCTCAGTCTTCTTCGATGCAGGAGGTGGTGCAGCTGACGAAGGAGCTGCTCCGCACGGAAGAGGGCGCAGTAGGGCACGTTTTCCGGGAACCGCATAGTCGAAAAGTCCTACCCCGTCGATTGATTTTACTTCCCGTCATCGGTGCGGCTGCCGCGCTGATGATTATATTTACGAGCATGCAGGATAACTCGGAGCTCCCGCCCACGAAGAAAAAGCAAACTGTTGCTGCGGTTGTTCCCCGTATTGAAACGTCAGCCGTTGGCTCAGGGATTTGGTCTACGGCCCAGCGTTGGGAAACGCCCAAACCGCGTCGAACCTCGCGATTGAAATGGACCTCGCCGGTTCGTCAGCCTGAATGGATTGACCTAAGTGACGGTGTAAGCAGACAGAATGATTTTTTGACAGAATAATTACTGATCTTCTTAGGGTGGAGAATCATTCTGCGACTCAATTGTTCTGCCAAAAAATCGGATTTGAATAGAGAACCAGCAAGGAGAATAACCATGAAGAGCATTGTGAAATATTTAACTGGGCTCGTGTTGCTGTTGACGTTTTCCGGCTGCATTCCGGATCAGGCTGTCATTTGGTCGCCGGACGGAAAACAGGCGGTTGTTTTGTCAGACGTAAATCTATACCGCTGCACGCCGGACGGCGCGCTTTCGGAAAAGCTGTTGGAAGGCGTTTTTCGCGCGGCGTGGCTGAGTGATTCGACTCATCTGGTGGTTGCTCGTACGGCGGAGTTTACTGCGTGGTCGGACGCGGCTGAGCTCTTGCTTCCCGAGGAACGCGCGCGCCTGATGGCGATATCAGACAATGTGAATGCGTCCTACAAGGAGACGGGCGATCTGGAGATGGTGGCCAAGGAGGTGATTGAGCTAGAGGATCTTTCTGGGGCCGAAGCCGGCCTGATTGGATTGTACGTGAATGAAAACTATCCGGAGCTGATTGAAGCGGCGGAGCTGGAGGATGATGAGCCGATTTCGGCGGAGCTTTATTTGATCGAAGTCGTCGAACTCCGTGCCGGTGTGGTGCAGTCAAAACGGAGAGTCGGTTCCGGATGGATGCTGCCGATTTGGAGCCTGCGGGTTTCGCCGGACGATAAAGCGGTGGCCTTTTCATGCGGCGAGGTGATTGGCGATGATGCTGATCCTGCAACTTTATATGTGGCTGCGTTGAACGGGGATTCGGGGGCGGTGAAAGTCGCGGATAACGCAGCGCTCTATCCGGATTGGTCGAGGGATGGACAGTGGCTGTTGTTTGCTGCCTCAAATATCGAATTCAGCAGCGATGATTTGGTTCTGGGTAGTATTTCACGCTGTCGAGTCGCCGACGAAAACGGGCTGTTGGAGCAGATCCCTTCCCCGGAAGAACTGGTTGGGGTGATCATGAATCCACTGACGCGAGTGCGCTGTCTGCCGGATAATAGCATTGTTTTTTCCGCGCTGGAAGTCAGTCTGCCTGCGGTGGCTGGCGATATGCCGGAATATATGAATTTTTTCCGGTTTGATCCGCAGCGGCCTGCCACGGCCGAGCGCATGTTTCCGCGCCGAATCGAACCTTATCTTGGCGATTCAAGCACGCTGTTTGAACCCAGTCCGGACGGACAGCGCATTGCATTCATCGATTCAGAGGATCGAATTGCCGTAATCACAGTTGCTACCGGGGAGTTGATCCACATTCAAAAATCCATGGCAGAACCCGATAGCCTTCCGCCGAGCTGGCGGAATAATAATGAGCTCACGTGTGTGACCCAAACCACCAACGGCGTTTCAGTAATTCGCTATTCGCTGGATTCTGCTACTGAGCCTGTTGAAATGAGCGCTTCTTGGCCGGAAGAAATGCTCGACGGAATCTTTGATGATTAGTGTTTAACCTGCTGAATTCCTTCTTGGGAGAAGCAGTGAAAAATCAAAAAAACGAGGGCCCGAAGCCGAATAGGAGCAGCGGGTTACGTAAGATGCGGTAGATGACGCGCGTTGCTTATGAATAGATAGATGGCCAGCGCACAGAGTGAGGCGTATGGAATGAGAGGTTGGTCATCTGAAAAAGAAGTGAGTGGGGGGGGCGCAAAATTAGACGCTGAGACCGTGGATAAATTTACGCAGCACCTGTTCCGGGCATTTGCGATAGTTACGGTGACCTTCCTTGCGGAAAAAGGAGCCGAGCTCGGCCTTGGTGACCACGAAGTCCGCCTTTTTGAAGACGGCTAGAATGTCTTCCTCCTTAAGGTTGAGCGCAATGCGCAACTTTTTGAGGATTTCGTTGTTCGGCAAAAAGTCAAGCGGCTCGGGAATCGTGCCGGAGGGATGCGGGCCGCGTTTTTCAATGATGAGTCCGTCGAGGAAGCGACAGAGGGTTTCGTGCGACAGTTCTGCATAACCTTCTATATCTTCGCGTTTTAGCCATGTGATGACCTCGTCGGGGGTTGTTGCGCGGCCGGCGAGCGCGATGATTTCAGCGACCTTTGCGTCGTCAATGTTAAGGGCGTAGCGCAAACGGCGCAGGGTGTCGTTATTGGTCATTATAATATTATGTTGGGGTTTGGGGATTGTCGGTCAACCTTGTAATGTGCATCGATACGCGATTGACATCTCTTGAAAATGCCGCGATTGAAAGATCATTTGGGGTGAGTTTTGTAAGGAGCATCTGTTTCAGCGATGCGCAGAGAAGGATTTGCGAGGGCATGAAGTTCAACATAGGCCGCGTTAGCTTCATCGAGCCAAGATAAGCGCTGGTCTGGGGTCATGCGAGCAAACTCCGTGTGTCCGTCGAAGTCGTGCTGCGATGTATTATTTAGTACTCGTCTGGTTTCTTCATCCATCCTTCAGTAGCCTTTTCAATGCGATGATGTCCAATTTAGTCGATCAATCGCTGGGTCAGATCGGAGTAGGCGTCGATCCGGCGGTCGCGCAGGTAGGGCCAGATGCGGCGGACGGATTCGCTGCGGGCGGAGTCG
>JAFGWS010000071.1 GCA_016937035.1 Pontiellaceae bacterium | reverse complement strand
CGCAGGCTTTGTCTACATCACCGGCCGACTCTCCCGCTTCAGTAAAATCGGCGGAGAAATGATCCCGCACGGTGCCGTGGAGGAAGCTCTACAGAAAGCCTGCGGCATCGACGAAACCTGCGTAGCGGTCATCGGCATTGCCGATAACACTAAGGGCGAACAGCTCGCCGTCTGCTACACCGATAAAGCAGGCGACCCCGAAAGCCTCATCCAGAAACTGCGCAGCCTCGGCCTGCCCAACCTCTGGATCCCGCGCGCCGCCAACTTTTTCCGCATCCCGGAAATGCCTTTGCTCGGTACCGGAAAACTTGACCTTAACACCCTTAAAAACCGGATCTGTGCAGCATGAAATCCCTGCTCTATATTGGACTAATCATCGGGCTTTTTCTCAGCGGATGCAAAGCGCCCTCGGCTCCGCCAAAAAACGAAACGGTGGTGCTACTTCACGGGCTGGCGCGCTCCAGCAAAGCCATGAACAAAATGGAGCGTACGCTGCGGCACGAGGGCTACGACGTGATTAACATCGACTACCCTTCAACCACCGCACCGATCGAGGAACTCTCCGACCAGATTTTCACCGCGTTGGAGCCGCAGATTCACGCATCACAAATCGTCCATTTTGTCACCCACTCCATGGGTGGAACGCTCCTGCAATACTACCTGCAAGAGCACGAACTGAAAAACCTCGGGCGCGTTGTGATGCTCGCTCCGCCCAGCCAAGGCAGCGAAGTCCCCGACAAGCTCGGCGACAAAACATTTTACCAATGGTTTAACGGCCCGGCCGGGAATCAGCTGGGCACTGGAAAAAACAGCCTCCCGCTCCGGCTTGAACCTCCGGCGTTTGAATTGGGCATCATTGCGGGCGACCGCACGATCAACCCGATTCTCTCCATGCTGATTCCCGGACCGGATGATGGTAAGGTCGCCGTCGCCCGCACCAAACCCGAGTGCTACACCGACTACCTCAAACTCCACGTCACCCATGCCTGCATGATGTGGAACCACAAGGTCATCGACCAGACCAAAAACTTCCTCGAAACCGGACAGTTTCAACATCCGGAAAATTCAACTTCCCCTCGACCCGGGAATCAGCTGGGCGCCGCAGAAAAAGGCCACCCGCTCCGGCTTACACGCACGGCGTTTGAAGCAGACTTGACCTGCTTCTCTCCACGCTGATTCCCGGGTCAAATTACAAACCCTCACTCAACTAAGGAGTATACCATGAAGACAAAACACAAACTTATCGCACTGCTCTGCGCAGTTGCTGTCGGCATAAGCTCATCCGCTTTTGGTGCAGGACTTATCAAACCGATCGGTTCTGTCGACGAAGGCCCATTCATTAAGTCACACCAAGTGGAGGTAGTCATTAATAACGGGTTTGCTCAAACCGTCGTAGATCAGGTATTCGGGAACAATTCCGACGCCGACTATGAAGCTATCTATTCATTCCCTGTCCCAAAGGAAGCCGCCCTTTCCGAAATCAGTCTCTGGATCGACGGAGAGGAAATCATCGGCGAAGTCGTCGAAAAGGAAAAGGCCCGGGAAATCTATGAGGATCAGGTTGACAAAGGTAACGACACGGCGCTGGCGGAGAAGGACGACTATAAAACCTTCGATATCAGCATTGGCCGCATTCGTGCCGGAGAAGATACCCGTGTGCGGCTCGTCTATTATCAGCCGATGGAGATTGATCTAAACGTTGGTCGCTACGTCTATCCACTTGCCGAAGGCGGCGTGGATGAAGAACGGATCGCCTTCTGGTCGACCGACGATGTAGTGCACGAAAACTTTTCCTTTAACCTGACGCTTAAATCCGCATTTCCTGTGGCAGATGTGCGCATGCCTGGTTATGACCAGCTGGCACAAATCAAAAACACAGAAGGCATTTATCAGGTCAGCTTAGAACAGGCCGAAGGCGGCGCAACACTCTCGCGCGATGTGGTTTTCTATTATCGGCTCGATGACTCCACGCCGGCGCGCGTTGAAATTATTCCGTATCGAGCTTCAAAAGAAGAACCCGGAACCTTTATGGCGGTCGTCACCCCCGCCGCATCACTTCAACCCATCAGCGAAGGCTCCGACTGGATTTTCCTGTTGGATGTTTCTGGAAGCATGGCGGGAGGAAAAATCGATACCTTGGCAAAAGGCGTTGAACAGGTTCTGGGGAAAATGTCGCCCAACGACCGGTTCAAACTGATCACCTTCAACGACAAAGCCACCGAACTGACCCGAAGCTATGTCCAGGCCAGCCCGGAAAATGTCCAGGACTGGATCGCCCGGACTCGAAATATCAAGGCCGGTGGAGGAACCGCCCTCTTTGCTGGTCTAAAAAAAGCATACGACAGCCTCGACGATGACCGCACCTCAGGCATCATTCTGGTCACCGATGGCGTATGCAATGTCGGCCCGACAGAGCACAAAGCCTTCCTTAAGCTACTCAATCAATACGATATCCGTCTCTTCACCTTCGTCATGGGCAACAGCGCCAACCAACCGCTGATGGAGCGGTTGGCCAAAGACTCCGGCGGATTTGCGATGAATATTTCGGACTCGGACGATATTGTCGGCCGCCTGATTCAGGCCAAAGCCAAACTCCTGAATCAATGCATGCACGATGTTGAGCTTAAATTCAGCGGAGAAAAAGTATACGACCTCACTCCGTCCAAGCCCGGAAACCTTTATCTAGGTCAACAGCTTGTCGCGTTCGGACGCTATAACGGAGAGGGCGAGGTTACGTTAAAACTGAACGCCAAAATTTCTGGAGAACAGCAACAGTGGATCTGCACAGCCAACCTACCCGAAATCGACACCAACAACCCCGAAATTGAACGACTCTGGGCGCTCTCCGCGATCGATGAAACCATGGAAATCGTTCGCGAAGAGGGCGAGACACAATCCCTGCGTAAAAAGATCGTCGATCTGGGCACCGAATATTCGCTCGTAACCGACTACACCTCCATGGTCGTACTCAGCGAAGAGGAGATGGAAAATGCGGGTATTCAACGGCGCAACGCGGATCGCGTCTATCGCGAACGAGTCGCTCAAGAGCAACGCGCTGTGCGCCCGGCAACAAACTACCGTACTGACAATGGAAGCACCTTCAACAATCGGCGTGCACCAAGCATCGGCAGCGGAACCGGCCCCGTCGGCCCACTGTTTATCGGTCTGATTGCTTGGCTCAAACGCCGCAGACGCAACGCAGCTTAATTCAGGAGCACCCATGAAACGGTTCATAAATCCAAAAATCCAAATCGCCGCAGAGCTGGTCATACTCATCTCCATATTGCTGGCGTTCAATACCCCTCTGCTCTACGGCCGGATTTATGAACCGTTCATCTTCCTCCCCGCACAGACTGCGGCCGGCGAATGGTGGCGTACCCTCACCTTTCCTCTAATTCACGTCAGCCCATATCATCTACTGCTCGATGCATCTGCATTTCTGCTTCTCTATCACAGCTTGCGCGAAATACCGCTGCCCAGACGCTGGATCATCATCAGTGGCAGCGCGGTTGGCAGCCTGCTCGTTCCGATGGCAATGCGTTCACTCGGTAGCGGTCTATGCGGACTTTCGGGAATCGCCCACGGCCTAATGGCGGTCAGCGGACTCCAGCTTATTCGCTCAACCGACTCCTCTATTCGGAAAGCCGGATGGATCTGCACTGCCATGATCACCACCAAAAGTCTCATCGAAGCCATCACCGGGCATGTTCTCTTCTCCGCCCTGCATCTTGGCCCGGTTGGAACACCCGTCGCGTCGACCCATCTCGGAGGGGTGATCGGAGGAAGCATAGCCTTCCTGCTATTGCAGCAACTTCCACTCATCTTCGGACACAATGCCCGAAAAACCGGCAACATGCCGGGCCACTTGAAAACCACCAGAAACAAACCCAAAGGAGTATTTCCATGAAACTGTCCAGCTTGTTGATTACTGCCACACTTGGACTCTTGGCCGGCTGCAGCAGCCGCCAAACTGCGAACGACTATGAAGTCCAGCCGATCCGTATCGGCATCTACGATTCCCGCGCCATCGTCGTTGGGTTCGTGGGGTCGGAAATCTATCGCGATACGGACGGAAAGATGCTGGAAGAAAACGTCGCTGAATACAACAAGGCCGTGGAAAACGGCGACACCGCCCGCGCCGCCGAATTGGAGGCGTGGGGTCTGGGACTTCAGGAACAATTGCATCTTCAAACCTTTTCAACGGCACCGGTGGACGAAATTCTCGCTCACATTGCCGACCGGATCCCAGCGATCAGGCAAGAAGCCAACGTCGATATGCTCCTTTCTAAATGGGATGCACAACAGTTGATCTATCCCAAGGTCGAGAAGATCGACGTCACCATGAAGCTGGTCGATGCGTTCAAGCCAAACAAGAAGCAGCGGGAGAGCGCGATCGACATCCAGAATCATCCTCCTCTCTCCGCCGACGAAGTGAAAGGCCATGCGCATTGAGCAGGAACGAACTTGTCCGAAAGCGGTTGGACGCAATGATCATGGCGGAAACCTGGGGCGCCTTACATCAACGGGGTTTTATCATGACATTCTGTTCCTGGATCGATAACGTATGAGCATGAAGATCTCAAACCTGTTCAGGTTCGCCAAGGCCTACATCAAATCGATGCGCCTGTACTATGCCTTCATTACCGGCATCGCCGGCTGGATCGGCGTTTCTTTCCACGCATTTTGCGCACCGGAACAAACCAGCCAGCCGCGCAATATCCTGCTGCTGGCGATGTTGTTTCTCAGTTGGGGCATCAATCAGATTATCAACGACTTCCAAGGCCTTCCCGAAGACCGCATCAATGCCCCCAATCGCCCCATGGTAACGGGCGAGCTCAGCCCCATTCCGGCATTGGCGGTTTCGGGCGTATTGATGGCGGGCGTGGTGGCCGTCAGTTGGTTCCTGAACCCGCACTCCGTCATCCCGGTACTGCTCGGCGTGGGGCTGAACATTCTCTACGGTCATGCCAAAAGATGGTCACTGATGGGCAATGTCATCTTCGGTCTCTCGATCGCCATGTGCACCGCGTACGGCTTCCTCGCCGCTGGACCGACCCCGACGCCGCTGTTCAATTCCAACCGTATCAGTGCCCTGATTCTGGTGGCCCTAATGAACGGGCTCATGACCTTTTATACCTATTTCAAGGATTACCGCGGCGACAAACGGGCCGGCGTTAAAACCTTCATTGTGCGTCACGGACCACGCGCCGCGCGCTACGCTGGACTTGTTGGCGCTCTGCTGCCACTCAGTTTTTTCCTGCTCTGCATGAAGATGCAGTGGCTGCCGTTCAGCGCTATTCTCTACCCGCGCGACTTTATCTTCTGCGGCATCATGGCGACGTTGCTGCAGGTTTGGACCGCTATCCTCTTCTTCCGCAATCCGACCGGCGAGCGCACCTACTTCAGCCTCGCCATGAACATCCGCGCCTGCACGGCAGGACAAATCGCACTGATCGCCATTTTTAACGGCACGCTCGCGCTCTACCTCTTCTCCGCCAGCTACATCTTCATCGGCTTCCTCTTCAACCTCTACAAGGACGCACGCTCATGAAATCCCTCCACGATCTACACGAGCACTTCAATACCTTTGCGCTCCACCAAATCGAGCAGCTTTTTCGCGGCTCCAGCCGGCTTCTTTATGCCGCGCTCCCATTTTTGCACGGTGGAGGTACTGATGTTCAGGACGGCGGCAAGGGCGGCCTGGCTGAGGTGATTCTCTTTGCGTATCGAAATTATTTTCTCCGGCGTATAATCGTGAACATCCGGAATGCAGAGCGTTTCAATGTTTTTCATCGTAATCTCATCAACGATCCCGCTTTTGTGAAGATCGGAAACCGTTTCAGTGATGGATTTAGCAAGTGAATTTCTCATTTTTAAACCTCCTTAAAATCGCCGTTGGCGATGGCCTTTTCAAACTGGGCATCAGTCAGCCCGGTCAGTATTTTGGAAAACTCCCTAAGGGCAAACTGCTCCTTGGCACTCAAATTATCCTTTTCGTTCTTAGCGAAGCCGTGAATAAAAATCGCCCGGCCTCCACGTTTATAGCAGATAATCGTTCGCCCACTTCCACTCTTGCCTCTCCCCTTGAAGCGAATTCTTTTTTTGTAAAGATCCCCTCCCAGACTAGCTTCAAAAACCCCGTCTTTCAGTTCCTCAAGTGCGGTCGCAAGCTCAGCCTTGCTCACAGACTGCTTAGACACCCACTTAAAGAACCGACGCGTCATCAAATCTTTCATGTCCAGAACATAGCACCAGGTGCTACACCTGTCAAACCTTAGATCGCAGGAGAAATAATGGAACTCCACAACTGAATAAGCACCAGCCAATGAAAGCAACCTCCACAACATCCCGCTACATCACCGGTTTCGGCAAGGCGATGGTCTATCTGCGGATCATACTTCACATTCCGTTGTACTATGCCCGGCGGCCCGAAATGTTCCCCTCGACCGCGGCCTATTTCCGTTTTTTGCGCCGCGCGCTGCGGTTGCTGCTCGTCTTCCGCCACAACAAGATCGTACGCACTCCGTCGGGCTTTAAACTTCACCTTTACCTACCGGCCTACCCTTCGCCCGCCTTCTTCTATGCCGTCGAAAGTAAACTACTGCGCTCGCCCGCCGGACCAACCACCATTGTCTATTCCATGACCAAGGCCTGCCCTTGCCGATGCGAACATTGCTACCAGCGAAAGGATGCCACCGAGGAGCTCGACGAAGCGCTCATGATTGAAACGGCCCGCGCGGTGCGCGACACCGGCGTTGCCTTTTTCGATATTGAAGGCGGCGAACCGTTCGCCCGCTATCCGAGACTGCTGAACTTGGTAAAGGCGCTCGATGCGCGCAGCGAAATCTGGATCAACACTTCCGGCATGCTGGCCACCCCCGATAAGCTCGCCGAGCTGAAAGGGGCGGGTGTACTGGGGATTATGGTCTCCATCCATTCGCCCGACTGCCGAACGCACGATGCGCTCACCAACGTCGAGGGATCGTTCGAGGCGGCCTGCGAAACCGTCCGCGCCGCGCGTAAGATCGGGCTTTCAGTGGCTGCTAACACGGTGCTTTCTGAGGAGGAAATCCGCAACGGCGGGATCGAGAAGCTCATGGATTTTACCCGCTCGCTCGACTGCGACTTTGTCCAGCTCATCCACCCCAAACCGGCCGGCGAATGGCTGGGCCGCACGGAAGCGATGCAGACCGACGATACGCTGATCGACTTTATCCGCAAGGAGCACGTTCGCTACAACAGTCCCGCAACAAAGTCTCACCCCGCCCTTGCCGCGCAGGTGTTCGAGG
>JAFGWS010000070.1 GCA_016937035.1 Pontiellaceae bacterium | reverse complement strand
GTTTTTGTTCATAAATGCCTCCCGGTGCTTTGTTCGGCAGCGGATTCAATGTGCGATTCGGTCAGATACGTCATGGTTTGCCCTTTGGCAGGGGTGAACAATCTTTCGCCCCTACGGTTACCGTTGCCGGGTTTTCGCGGTCCATTTCCCATTGCGCAGGATTGTTGACGATGTATTCCCGGATACGGTTCAACGATTCGTCATTGCGGATGATGTGTTCGTAATAATTGCGCTGCCAGATAACAAATAAGGGTGTGTTTTGGCGAAACCATTTTGTCACGCCAATTTTGAATCCACGAATAACTGAACCGATTGTTTTGGATGTGCCTGGTAGGGGCGAAATATTTTTCGCCCCTACATGATCCATTATTAACAGAATTCCATGCACATGATTCGGCATGACAACGAATTCGTCCAATGCAACATGGGGAAAATGGGCGGGGATTTCATTCCAACATTGTTCCACCACCCGCCCCGCATCATTCAACCGCATTTGACCATCCGCAATATCCCCGAACAGAAATGCCCGGCCCTGTGTGCAGGCGGTTACGAAATACGCCCCGGCACGGGAATAATCATATTCGCGCAAACGGATGGAACGACGGTTTCGTAGGGGCGAAAAATTTTTCGCCCCTACCTGGTCGGCCATCAAACGCACCTCCTTACGATTCGTTCCGCGTCCGGCACCCGCAGTTCACCGGAGATCAACTTGGGCAGCAGGGTGTCGCGCAGGGCGGCAAGGGTGCGGGTCTCAATTACGGATTCGTCAAATCTGCAGAATAATGCGTTGGCAATGCGGCTGAACACCTCTAGAGCTGGGTTGCCCGGAATGACAAGCCGTCGCATTTTCAAGTCCGTCTGCGTTAAAAGTGGTTGGGTAGAGCCTCTATTGAGCGAGGCGAAATCAATATTCTGAAGTTGAAAAAAGAGATACTCATAGGCATCTGTCGCTCTCGCTTGTAGAATGAGTGTGTTATCAGATGGCCAGCACGCTGTAGTGATGCGAAATACCGAACCAAGAGTCCCAACTCGTCCTGTAAGCAAGATCGGTGTGACAAACAGGGCTTCTCGAACAAAAGCCATTGGACCATTTCCACCCCATAATGGTATAGCCGCGTCGTCGGAGGGTTCAGCGAATCTGGCATTAGGTCGTTTTCCGCTGGACACATATGCCAAGTCATCGACACATCCCACCATCCACCCCTTCGGAATCTCACCAAGTTCGGAGTCCTCGAAGGAGTCCGGAAAAAGGGCGGCGATTTCGGGTTTGAGGCCGGGGGGCTGCCGACCGGCGGCCTTGGCGCGGACAGGGTCGAAGCCTACGAACCAGCTCTTGAAAATCGCCCGTGCCGTCTCCTCCAGCGTCAGGTTCATCCGCCGGCTCAACTCAATCTTGTCGTCCAATGCCCCCAGAATGCACGCGATGGCCTGCTGTTCGTTGTCGGCCAGAGACGGCCACGGCAGATCCGCCAGTTGAGAAGCAGAGACATTTGGGAAAGTCGATCCAGTTGCCTGCGCCAATAGGTTGGGAAGGCCATACTCAATAATCGCTCTGACAAAAGGCTGAAGCGTTGGTTTCGTCTTGTGTCGAATTGCTGCCACACCCCGTCCAATTGCATACTCACGGTCTGCCCAGTTCATTCGACCTGTGGTCGAGCCTCGAACACAGAACAAGATATCTCCTGGTTTCGCAAGCTTTCGTGCGTCCGTAGTAAATTGGACTGCTGTTGGATGATGCGGCCCATATTCTGTCGGGCCGTTAAGAAGAGGGAGACCATTTCCGCTGGTGTTGCACGTGTCGCCTGGTGGAGACTGGCCCATTACAATCTCTGCGTGATTACTCAAACTCTCACCCCCCATAGCCGATGTCCTCCAGGTTGGCCCAAATGACCTGATCGAACTTCTCGGCCTGCTCGGTTTGCAGAAGCACGACGATCATTCCCCACCGCTTTTCTTTTTACTCCCGCCGTTCCGCCTCGGCTTTTGCTTCACCACGTCCGCCAGCTCCGCCTCGATCTCCTCAACGGTGGGGAGCGCGGAGCGCAGTTCCCCGGGCAGGGCGCGGGTGAGTTCGTACGTGGAAATGCCGATGGGTTTGTCGATTCCGGCGAAGCTGTACTCCGCCAGCAGGCGGCTTCGTTCCTGGCAGAGAATCAGGCCGATGGTTGGCTGGTCGGCCGGCTGCTTGAGGATGTCGTTGATCACGTTGCAGTAAAAGTTCAGCTTGCCCGCATATTCCGGCTTGAATTTGCCCTTCTTGAGTTCGATGACCACAAAGGCGCGCAGGTGCAGGTGGTAGAAAAGCAGATCGATGTAGAACTCCTCATCTCCGACATCGAGCTTGTATTGCCGCCCGACAAAGGCAAAGCCCTGGCCAAGCTCCAGCAGAAATTTTTCCAGATGGCGGACCAGTTCGGTTTCCAGTTCTCGTTCATGAAACGGCTCGGTCAGGGTGAGAAAATCGAAAATATAGGGATCTTTGAGTGCCTGCTGCACCAGGTCGGACTGATGCGGGGGCAGCGTCAGGGCGAAATTGGAGCGGGCCTTGCCGTGCCTGGCATAAGCCTGCGCTTCGATTTGCAGGGACAGCACATTCCGGCTCCAGCCGTTGGCAAGGGTCTGCTCTATGTACCAGCGGCGGGTGGCGATATCCTTGACTTTCTCCATCAACACAATGTGATGAAACCACGGGATGACCCATAGGAGCGATTCTCCGGATTGTAAAATGGGCAGCTTCGCTATTAAGGATCGCTCGGATTGTGCCGCAAGCTGCGGCACTTGTTCCGGCGCCTGCAATTGTGCCGCAGCTTGCGGCACAATTGATTCAGGATCGGGATATGCACGGAAAAATGAGAGCATGCGCTTGATATTACGCTCCGAAAAGCCTTTCAGTTCAGGCATCTCGTTTTTCAGCTCCTGCGCAAGCCGTGGAATGACTGCCGCACCCCAGCCTTCGCGCTTCTGGCGCGCGTCAATGATGCGGCCGATGTCCCAATACAGGCGGACCAACTCCGAGTTGACGGCCAGAACAGCCTGCGTCTGGGCGAGTTGAATGCGCTGCTTCACTTCAGAAAGAAGCAGCGCAAATTCGTTGGTTTTCGCCGGTTTTTCACCCGCCATAGCCGATGTCCTCCAGATTAGCCCAGATGATCTTATCGAGCTTCTCGGTCTGTGCGCTCTGCTCGCGCAAAGCGGTCGTCAGCCTGGCCATTTTCTCCTCGAAGGGTTCGCCGTCGTCTTCGATATCGGCCGCGCCGACATAGCGGCCGGGCGTGAGGATGTGGTTGTGATGGTGAATATCATCGAGGGTGGCCGATTTGCAAAAACCGGGGATGTCGGCATATTCCGGCAGGGGCGAATAATTATTCGCCCCTGCGCCCCGCCACGCGTGGTATGTGTCGGCGATCTTGCGGATGTCCTCCTCGGTCAACTCGCGGTGGACGCGATCCATCATCGTGCCCAGCTTGCGGGCGTCGATGAAGAGCGTCTGCCCGCGCCGGTCGCGTGTAGGGGCGAAAAATTTTTCACCCCTGCCGGATTTGTCGCGGGCGATGAACCACAGGCAGACCGGAATCTGGGTGGAATAGAAAAGCTGGCCCGGCATCGCCACCATGCAGTCCACCAGGTCGGCCTCGATGATGTTCTTGCGGATTTCACCCTCGCCGGACTGGTTGGAGGACATGGAGCCGTTGGCCAGGACGAAGCCCGCCAGGCCGGTTGGGGCCAGGTGGTGGATAAAGTGCTGGACCCAGGCGAAGTTGGCGTTGCCCGCGGGCGGAATGCCGTATTTCCAGCGTTTGTCGTCCTTGAGGCGCTCGCCGCCCCAGTCGGAATCGTTGAAGGGTGGATTGGCGATGACATAGTCGGCCTTGAGGTCGGGGTGCAGGTCGCGGTGGAAGGTGTCGGCGTGTT
Source organism: Pontiellaceae bacterium (assembly GCA_016937035.1). Next base: position 1,590 of record JAFGWS010000070.1, on the reverse strand, counting down.
CCTTCCCGAGGTTGTTCTCGATCTGCCGGATGGCGAGATTCATCTTGGCCAGCCGCCAGGTGGTGTGGTTCGATTCCTGGCCGAAGATGCTGACATCGGCTTTTGTTTTTCCTCCGTTCCCATTGCCGGTGGCGTGGGCCTTTACGAATTCCACCGACTGGACGAACATTCCGCCGGAGCCGCAGCAGGGGTCATAAACGCGGCCCTTGTACGGGGCCAGCATCTCGACCAGCACACGGACCACGCAGCGGGGCGTGTAGAACTGGCCGCCCTTCTTGCCCTCGGCGCTGGCGAACTGGGAGAGGAAGTACTCATAGACCCGGCCGAGAATATCCCTGGAGCGGTTGGCCTTGTCTCCCAGGCCGATGTTGCCCACCATGTCGATGAGCTGACCGAGCCGCTGCTTGTCGAGGCGCGGGTGGGCGTAGTCCTTGGGCAGTACGCCCTTGAGCGAGGGGTTGTCGCGCTCGATGGCGAGCATGGCGTCGTCAATGACCTTGCCGATGGTCGGCTGCTTGGCCTCGGATTTGAGCTTGGACCAGCGCGCCTCTTTGGGCACCCAGAAGATGTTGACTGCCCGGTACTCGTCGGGGTCTTCGGGATCTGCGCCCTGGGCGCGGTCCGCTTCGAGCTTGGCGCGCTGCTCTTCGAAGGCGTCTGAGATATATTTGAGAAAGATCAGCCCGAGCACGACATGCTTGTACTCGGCGGCGTCCATGTTGGAACGAAGCGCGTCGGCGGCACGCCAGAGATCAGATTCGAAGCCGAGATTCGCGCTGTTGTTCATGTTTTTGGCCATTCAAAGTTCCCCTTTGCACGATCGCGTACATTTCTTATGTATTGGTTCCTTGGCAGTTAACAAGTTATTCTGTAGTTTCAGGATATCTCCGCCATTCGTGTGCAAAATCAGAAGGGGGCTGACTACAACCATGCGGTTGCATCATCGCACGCATGAAACGCCAACCCTCCTATCTCATTCTAAACACGGTGGAATGCTTTTAAATCTCTTGGCAAAAAAAACGCAAGCACTTATTTCCCGCTTCCGGGTATCATGTCAAGATTAAGGTTATACGGATGACGGATATCCCCACATGGCGTCAATTTACCCCGTATGCGGCAACTGGGGGACAAAATACCGATTATTGGGGTAAACCTGCCAGAAGCAACTGTTATGTTGGGGAAATTCGGAAGAATTGTGTCCCCAACGGAAAAACATGAATAAAATCTTGGATGATCAGGACATCAATGGGCGTCAATCCTGCACTATTGACAGAAATGTGAAAAGTGCAGGTTTGACGCCTGCCTGTCCCCCCGTTATAGTCCCTCCGGGTGACTATCCGAAGAAAACAGAAGGTGCAAGGATGGACATTCAATCAAAGGTGGCGTCCCTTTGGTTTTATTTCGGGCGTCTGTTGGTTTTGTGCACGACCGCCCGACATGACCCGCCGAAGAAATTTTACCCACGGCGACCACGGACGAACCACCGGGGCAACACCCACGGAGGCCTGGGCTTGTGCGAGTGCGTCTTCCACCAGTGCATCGTGGAGAGAGCGGATTGCCAGCGTCCAGGATAGCAGCGCCTTCCCTTTG
>JAFGWS010000069.1 GCA_016937035.1 Pontiellaceae bacterium | reverse complement strand
TTGGAAGCAGTTGCTATTGCGTGCTTGGCCGTACTCTGCAGCGCCGCGGTAGGTGGCATCCCAGTTTTTAAAGACGGGTTCGAGTCCTTTGGCGCGGAGCATGGCACAGAAGGTCGGAATATCGCGGTCGTCGCTGATTTCAAACTGCTCGGTGGACTCTTCCGAATCGTCGCTGTAGCCACCGACCGTGGTTTTGCTCGCGACACTCATTTTGGAGATGCCTACGCCGGCGAGGCCGTCGCGCACGCGCTGCGGTTCGCGGGTGGAGAGCACGAGCGGAACTTCCGGCAGGCAGATGCGCAGGGCAAAGATAATCTGCGCGAGCATGCGCTCGTCGACCGGATGGTCGGGCTGGAAGCCGCCGAGCTGGGGGCGGATGCGTGGGAAAGAGATGGAGACGCCGGCTTGCCAGTAGGTTTTCAGCAGATGCTTGGCGTGGCGATAGAGACAAAGAATATCGTAACGCGGGTCAGCGAGGCCAAGCAGTGCGCCGATACCGGCCGTACGCAGCCCGCCGCGCAGCGCGCGGTCAGGCGCGTCAATACGTCCGAGAAAATCACGTTTGGCTCCCCAGCGATGCATCTGTTCGTAGACTACCGGATCATAGGTTTCCTGATAAATGGTAACGCCCGTGCAGCCGGCATTGGCGAGCTGACGATATTCTTCCTCGGCCATCGGGAAAACTTCAACTGTCACGTTGGCAATATATTCGGCGGCAACAGCCACGCAGTTGCACAGGTAGGGGACATCGGCCTCCGGCATTCGCTCGCCGGTCAGCAGAATCAGCTCTTCCATATGCATGGCGTGAATGGCTTCCATTTCGTGGCGCAACTGACCCTCCGTGAGTACGGTGCGCTGTGCGCGGCGGTCGGCGGCTAGGCCGCAGTATCTACAGCCGCCATTGCAGAAGTTGGAGAGATAGAGCGGAGTGTAGAGCGAAATCGTTCGGCCAAAGTGCCGACGCGTGATCGACTGCGCGCGCTGTGCCATGAGTTCTAGAAATTCGCCGGCGGCGGGTGAGAGCAGCGCGGCCAGCGTTTTTTCATTTGGTGCGGCGGCATAAATTGCCCGCTGCACATCGGCGGCGGTGAATTCACGATTCAGCCACGGTTCAGGATTCAGCCAGTCAGGAAGGGTTTTCATAGGACGGATCAGTCGTATTGGTCGGATCAGTCCGATCCATACAGAAATGAGGTTAAGGGTGAGCTGGCGACGGCGGCCTCGGAGGTGGGCATGAGGCCGGCGAGGTAGGCGGCGCGGCCGGCCTCTACACCGGCTTTAAAGGCAGCGCCCATCGCGGCGGGCTGTTCAGCGGCGGCAATGGCACTGTTCACCAATACAGCGGAGCATCCCATCTCCAATGCAGCAGCAGCCTCCGACGGCGCGCGCAGACCGGCATCGACGACGACCGGAATGACCGCATCACGAACAATGATTTTGATCATCTCCGCCGTAGCCAACCCTTTGCCGGTGCCGATGGCTGCGCCCAGCGGCATGACCGCCGCACAGCCGATATCTTCGAGGCGCTTGGCCAGTACGGGATCGGCGGGAATATACGGCAGCACAAGGAAATCCTGTTTGACCAGCTCGATGGCGGCTTCATAGGTCTCGATCGGATCCGGAAGGAGATGGTGCGGGTTGGGATGAATCTCCAGCTTCACGAAAGGGCTTTTGCTCAGTTCGCGGCCAAGCAGCGCGGCGCGGATCGCTTCTTTCGCGTTCATGGCGCCGGAGGTGTTCGGCATGAGCCGTACGGTTGAAAGTTCGGAGAGCGGACCGTAGAGGTCGTCCTCCGCCTGCGCGCGGTTAAAGCGGCGGAGCGCCACCGTCACCAGTTCCGTGCCCGATGCCTTAACGGCTTCAATCATCGCCGCAGTACTGGAAAATTTTCCGGTCCCGAGAAACAGCCGCGAACCGAGTTCCTGATCACCGATTTTTAGAATGTCATGAGTCATATTTTTGTCCTTTAACCACGAAATACACGAAGCACACGAAAGATGATTCAATCGGAAATCATCAATCAACAATCGGCAATGGCTTATCCTCCACCAACAAAGACGAGCATTTCAATTTGATCATTTTCATTGAGCGGTGTGGATTCCCACTTTTCAGAGGGGACGACCTCGCCATTAATCATCAGGGCGGTGTGTGCCTTATTGGCACCGAGCTCATCGAGCAGGGCATCGACGGAGCCGTTGCCCGCGTGGGTGTGCGTTTCGCCGTTTACCATCAGTTTCATCTCTGTCTCCTTCCGAGGTTCGCCCTCGGCCACAAAAAAAGCGCTCCGAATCGCGGGATCGGAGCGCTGGCAAAATCCGTAACGCTCCCTCTCGCCGGCATGATCCGGATCAGGTTCAACGGGTATTATCTCAGCTCAACGGAAAATTCTAAATCCGAAGCACGAAATCCGAAACAAAGCTCAAATCATAAACGGAAAATCAAAAACCGTTCGGATTTCGAGTTTCGAAATTCGTGCTTTCCGCCAAAGGCGGATTGGCACCCCGGGTAACTGCTTTCGGACATTACCAAGCCGTGGAGGCAAGTAAAGCGGGAAGAAACAGAAACCGCGGCGGTGAGGCCGCGCTTTTTGAGATCAAAAACCGATTCCGGTTGTCAGTCCGTTTCCTTCGCCAATTCAGAGAGAAAGCCGGCGATCAGCGTTTTCATGCGGGGCATGGTTTGAGCGGCGACGGCGTTGACATCTTCGTGCGTGAGTTTGACGGGGCTGATGCCCGCCGCCCAGTTGCAGATGCAGGAGAGCCCGGCGGTCCGCAGGCCCAGTGCGTTGGCCACGATGGCCTCAGGCACGGTAGACATACCCACGGCGTCGGCACCCATGCGCTCGAAGCTGCGGATTTCAGCGGGTGTTTCAAAGGTGGGGCCGGTGGTGGCCACATAGATGCCCGCTGCGTCGGCCCCGGCATTCATCAGCCGGTGCCGTAATTCTTTATTGTACACCTCGGACTGATCCGGGAAACGAAGGCCCAGCCGCGGATTGTGCGGCCCGATCAGCGGGTTGCAGCCGAGCATGTTGATGTGGTCTTCAATGACCATAATGGTCCCGGGCGGCAGCGCGGAGCTGATTCCGCCTGCGGCGTTGGTGAGCAGCAGGGTGTCGGCCCCAAATGCGTGGAGCAAGTAGGGCGGGAGAATCACCGGCGTCCAGCCGACGCCTTCGTACCAATGCCTCCGGCCTTGGAAAATAAAGAGCTCCATGCCATCCACCTGCGCACGGCGGAGTTTGCCTGCGTGGCCCATCACGCCGGTCGCGCCGAGGCCCGGAATGTCCGCATAATCGATGGTTTCGCCCAAAAAGTCAGCAACAACTTCATCCCAGCCCGAGCCGAGCACCAGTCCGCAGCGGGGGGCTGCATCGGGCCAGATTTCACGCAGCGCCGCTTCCGCCGCATCGAGAATGGTTTGATTCATCTGATTTTCCATGGAACAGAAGCTAACTCTTTGCCGGGAAGGAATCAATTGACGATTATCGATTTATCCCCAATCCCAGCGCTTCCCCTCCGTGCCTCGGATTTTCGAAAGAATCGTTTTGCGGTAACCTTACCCTCATGCCCAAAAAATTTAAAAAATCAATTGCACTCACTCTGGCACTTTGACCTCTCTCGCAAAGCGGAAGAAATGTTGAATGTTAAGACGTCACCCCGTCCGTCGCCCGCCAGGATGGCTGCGGTACAGTAAACAAGGCAGAGCCAAGATGGCTGCGGTATGGGAGCAGGGCAGCCGAGATGGCTACGGTACGGGTAGCGCCGCCGCTACGCCGATGGCGTTTTGGGGAGAAGGCCGAAGGTGCATGAGCCGGCGCGTAGCGCAGGCTGTACTGGTTAGCTTGTCTGGAGATCAGATTGCAACGAATGAATGAAAAGCAACGAATAGAAATCATTCTGCCCTGAAATCATTCTGCCCTGAAATCATTTTGCCCAGATATCTTTATCCTGTCTTGCGTCTTGGCGGCTTTGCGTGATTTAAGCTCTGAATCTCCGAGGCTCCGAGTCCTCGAGCGCAGCGGGTGGGGAATAATTTTGACCGCTAAGAAGACGAAGACGCGAAGCGCCGAGCGCGGTAGAACCGAAACCAAATAAACACGAAGGCACAAAGGACTCGAAGCTTGGTGTTCTTGGTGCCTTGAGCGAAGCGGGTGTTTGAAAAAACGTGCGCA
>JAFGWS010000068.1 GCA_016937035.1 Pontiellaceae bacterium | reverse complement strand
CAGCCTCTTTGGGCATAAAAGTTTTCATTAAAACGTCCTCATACTCGGTTTGGTAGAAACACAAGGTCGGGGAAGTTATATGAGCCGATGGGGCGTGTCAACCCCTCGACGCAAGAAGTTTATTGTTTTTTGCCGCCCCGCCTCATGCTACAAACCGGCCATGAAATTTAAATTGCGCAGAGAACATACCGGGAAGCGGCTCACATGGCAAGGACGACTGCTGGTTTTCGCCCTTTCATTCGGCCTCTTTTCGCTCCTTTTTTTTAACGTATACGGCTTTCTCGCCCCCGATCACGCGCCGAAAAACGGCATTATGGTGATCGAAGGATGGATTAACGACGAGGCTCTCGCGGAGGCCGCGCACCTTTATAAAGCCGGAAATTATTCCCTGATCGCCTGCGCCGGAATTCCGATCGAAATCGGTTCCTACCTTCAGGCGTTTGGATCGTATTCTGAAATGACGGCCGCCCGACTCCACGAACTCGGCATCTCGAACAATGAAATCCTCGTCTGTACCGCCGATGATTTCACGAAAGACCGGACCTATCAATCTGCGGTCGCCCTGCGCGATGCCCTTGCAAAAGAGGGAATCACTGAAAAAAAGCTCCATCTGGTCACCACCGGACCCCACGGCCGACGCAGCCGAATGCTTTTCAAGAAAGCGCTGGGAAACGACTATGAAATCGGCATCACCTGCCTTCCGGAGCCTACTTATGAACCCGCCAAATGGTTTGCCTGCAGCGAAGGAGTTCGTTCCGTGGTCGGCGAAACCATTGCCTATGTTTATGCAAAACTTTTTTTCCACCCCTGATGTATGAAAGCCCGCGATTCCAGCACCCCTTTCTGGCTTGGAATTTTGGCCCTCGCGCAGCAGGCCGTTCGCGATCCGCTTACAGGCCTTTACAACCGGCGCTATTTTGATGAAACCCTTTCCGATCTGATCGAAATTGCAACGCGCTACCACCGATCCCTCAGCTTAGTCCTCATCGATCTGGATGACTTTAAGCGAATTAATGACACCCTGGGCCACGATGCCGGCGATATCGCGCTCTGCCGATTTTCCGCGCTGCTCCGCGCCAACGCACGCAAAGCCGATATTGTCTGCCGCTACGGCGGCGACGAGTTTGCTCTCCTGCTTCCGGAAACCAAGAAAGAAAGCGCGTTGCGGATTGTCAAACGGCTGAAAAAAATGATTCCGGCGGATCTGCCGTCATTTACCGCCGGCGTTGCGGCCCTTCCCAGTCAGGACCTGATTGCGGAAGCCGACACGGCGCTGCTTCAGCAAAAGCCGCCGCATCCGAACCCCGAATAACGGCTGAAGCTTGGGTCCCCAAGACCATAGCGGCGGCCTCTTCTGCGCTTTCTCCTCGCCTCAAAAAAAGAGCATCCCGGCAATCGCAGAACCGATCACCAAAAACGCGGGATGCACCTTCCAGCGGGCGATGAGAACGCAGCACACCACCGCAATTCCGACGGCCGTCCAATTCACCAGCGCCACCCGACCGATCTGCCAGGCCGCCGCAGCGATCAGACCCAGCACGGCCGGACGCAATCCTTTAAAAAGCGCCTGCACCGCCGGCCGTTCGTAAAAGTGAAAGAAAAAGAGGGCAAAGAGCATCATCAGCAGCATGCCCGGAAGCGCCACCGCCAGCGTGGCCGTCAACGCCCCGGCGACGCCCGCCTGCTCGCAGCCTACAAACGTAGCCAGATTCATCGCGATCGGACCGGGTGTACTCTGCGCAACCGCGATCATATCGGCAAAGCGCTCGGTCTCCAGCCAGCCCTTTCGAACCACATCCTGCTGTAAAAACGAGAGCACCGCATAGCCGCCGCCGAACGCAAACAACCCGATGAAAAAAAAGGAAGTAAAGAGCGAAAGGAGCGCCGTCACAATTCCTTCTCCTTTTTCTGAAACAACGTCAGCCCGAGAATACCCCCCGCAGCAATGACCAGCACCGGATGAATCTGCAGCGCAACAATGCTCAAAAATGCCCCCACGCCAAGCGCAAGCTGCATGACCGAGTTGACCGACTTTCCCGCCATCTTATAGAGCGCCATCACAATCAGCGCCACCACCGCAGCACGGATTCCGCTGAAGGCCTTCTGCACCAGCGGAGAATCAAAATACGGAGCCAAAAAGGCGGCAACCAGAAGAATCACCACGACCGACGGAGCGGCCATTCCGATCGCAGCAGCCAGCGCACCACACACTCCGCGCTTACGGTAGCCGATCAGCGTTGCGGTGTTCATTGCAATGACTCCGGGAATCGATTGGCCGAGCGCATAATAGTCGACCATCTCTTCGTCGGAAATCCATTCTTTGTCATCCACTACCTCGCGCTTCATCAGCGGAAACATAACAAAACCGCCGCCGATGGTGAATGCACTGACGCGCATAAAAACAAAGAAAAGCTCCAACAGCGTCGGTCGTTCCGGATTTTCAGCCATTGGAGCCTTTCGTTTTTGCCGCAGCAGACGCGTTAGAAGTTTACGCAGGAGGCATGCAGTGCATCAATTTTTTCACCGATGGCGGCAACCAACTCCGGATCAACCTTGCTGTTCACCTTCATCAACGCCAGCGAATACGTTCCGTCCGGATCATGCGGATTGCGCATATCATCAATGTTGATCCCCGCTTCGGCCAGAGCGTTGCCGATCTGACCGATCACGCCGGGACGGTCCTTGTAGATGAAAAGCACGGCCGTTCCGACCGGCTCAAAGTAGAGCTTGTCGAAATCGTTGATGCGCGAAATCATCATGTTCCCCTCAGCGACGGTGCCGCGCACGCTGATGCGCTTAAAGGTTGCCGCATCGACGGAGGTGGTCACATCCACCGTGATCGAATTACCGTATCCCTTGCCTGCATCGGTCTGGCGGTTGAAATATTCAACCCCCATCTCTTTCAGATAGCCCAGCGCCGCGTCGTAGCCCAGCGACCGATCAAAATCATCGCTCAGCGCGGCCACAATCTGAACCAGCAGCCAATCGTCAAACTTGGCGAGATCGCCATAGAAACTGGTTTCGATCAGCTTCATCTGCTTGTTTCCGCCGGCAATACTGCGGCAGAGGTGCGACAGGGCAAACGCCAGCTCGCTGTAGGCTTTATCGAGGCCTTCCGGCACATCGCGGTTCACTACATAAGAAGCGATGCCTTTATCATCGTATCCGATCAGCTGCGTGGCCGAGCGCTGCGCAGCATTATAGTTGGCCTCAACCGTACTCGCCCCCAGATGCGGCAGCATGATATCCGCAACATCCGCAATCGGTTTTTCACCGGCCTCATCCTTCGGATAGACATCGTTCAGATAGCGAAGCTTCTTGTCGGCCTTCAGCGCACGCAGATCGGCTTCATTGATAATCCCGGCGCGCGCGCAGTTGATCAGCGTAGCGCCGTTTTTCATGCGGGCGATCAACGACTTATTGATAATGCCCCGGGTTTCATCGTTTTCCGGCATGTGGAGCGAAACATAGTCGCAGCGCTCAAAGATTTCGGTCAACTCCACCGATTCCGCTTTCATATCGCGGGCGCGTTCATCAGAAAGAAAGGGGTCGTACGCGAGGATCTTTACATCGAAACCGGACAACCGCTTGGCGACCAGCTGACCGATCGCGCCGAAACCGACAATACCGACCGTCTTGCCGGTAATCTCCTTGCCCATATAATTTTTCTTTTCCCACTTCCCGGCGCGCGTTGTCGCATCGGCCGGGATCACATGGCGCGCATCGGCCAGCATGAGCGCAATCACCTCTTCGGCGACCGCGTTGGCGTTGGCGCCCGGCGTATTCATCACGTCCACGTTCCGTGCACGCGCATGCTTGGTGTCGATCGTGTTGTATCCCGCCCCGGCGCGGATCACCACCTTGAGTGAAGGCAGCGCATCAATAATTTCGGCCGTGACTTTTTCCGACCGAACAATCAACGCATAGGTATCGGGATGCTGGGATGCCAGTGCAGCCAGATCGGCGGAATCATCCTGAACAACGAGATACTTTCCATGTTGGTTGAGGGTTTCGCGCGCCACAGCATTCAGTTTGGTCGGAATCAGTACTTTTTTCATCGTTTCCTCTCAGTTGGGGTTGAAAAACATGCCGTGACACTAAGCAGGGCTCCTGCCGGAATCAAGCTTTGACAAATTCCTTTTTATGCGAGAACCTGCGCGCTTTACAGGATTTCCAGATGAAAAAGAGTATCCAGGCATTTTTCGGCGCGGTCGCATTCCTTATACTGAGCGGCTGCTTGGGCTATCAACTCGGCGGCGGACGCCCCGAAGGCATTGAGACGGTTGCGCTCAAAGCCGTCGTGAATAAAACCGGCGAAACCGCGCTTGAGCAGGAGGTAACCCACGCCCTGCGTGAACGTATTCAGTTCGATGGCCGCCTCAAACTCGTCGACCTCTCCGATCAACCCGACGGCATCATCGAAGTCCATCTCCAACACTACCAACTCATTCCCATCGCTTACCACGACCGCCGTGACGCCACACCGGAACTCTACCGCCTGACGCTCCATGCCGATGCTGAACTCATACGAACCGTCGACGGAGAAACCGTATCGAGCTCGCAATCCTACGGCGAAACACAGCTCCCCTTTCAATCCGACCTCACCTCCGCCAAACGCGATGCCCTTCCGAACGCGGCTGCCGAGCTTGCAAAATACATGCTCAGTGACCTTATTGATCCGTGGTAGCCGCGGCGCGTTCCACACGGGGTAAATGGTTTTTTCCCTCTCCCCGATATCTGCGCGCGGATTCCAGATGATTTTTTTCATATTTCGTGTAAACTGTCTCCTGTTGTTGGACGTATAGGCGATTAAAGGAACAGGCAAATATCGATGGAGCGGACAGACGAACTTCTTATAGAAGCATATCGGGACGGCGACCAATCCGCGTTCCCCCTGCTCGTTCGTCGATATCAAAACCTGCTTTACGGATATCTTATGCGTATGGTCAACAACAGCGAAATGGCGGAAGACTGCTTCCAGGAAACCTTCCTGCGGGTGCACCGCAAGGCCCACACCTACCGGTCGGGCGCCACCTTCCGCAGTTGGATCTACGCCATCGCCACCCATACGGCGATCGACACGCTGCGCCGGAATTCGCGCCGCCCGCAAACCGAGCCGATCGAGGGCCACGAACTGCTCCGGCCCGACGCCCCGGACCCGTCCGATGATGCCGCGCACAACGAGCTGAGAGAAACCGTGCACGCCGCTATTGAAACCCTTCCTCCCCAGCAACGTGCCGCGTTGGTGCTGGCCTACTACCAGGGCCACACCTACGCGGAGGTTGCAGAAATCATGGATTGCTCGCTCGGCACCGTGAAAACCCACATGTCACGCGCCCTTAAAAAACTATCTACACTGCTGCCGAAGGGAGGAGTCCTGTGATGCATTATACCTCCGACCAGCTCCGTGAATACCGCTTCGGCCTGCTCGACGAGTCCGAAACCGCCGCCATTGCCACCCACCTCGAAACCTGTGCCGACTGCCGGGCCGAGCTCGAAGCCATCGACCGCCAGTTTGCCCTGCTTGACCTATTGAAAGAACAGCCCGAGGTTTCCGACCAGATCGTTGCGGCGGTGCTCCACGCAAAGCCGGAAAGGAAAATCATCCCCTTCCGCACCGCCGCCATTCTCGCGGCCGCCGCGAGCATCGCGATCATTTTCGGCATCTTCGGCAGGAACCGTTCGCCGAATGCTCCGAGCCCCGAAACAGCTGATTCTTCCGTGTATTCTGTCTCTTCCGTGGTTGATGAGGTTGAACCTACTCTCGCCGAGCTGCGCGCTGAAAAACCGTTCGCCCCCGCCAGCAACATTGAGCTCAATGTCCTGCCGCGCCGCGACGACGTACAGCTGACGATCTACAACGAAGAAGACCTCACGCTGGTGCGCGAAAAACGCAAGCTCACCCTCAAGCGCGGCTGGAACTGGCTCCAGTTTATGTGGAGCAACACGCTGATCGATCCCACCTCGCTCTCGCTGGAACCCAAGACCCGCGCCGACCAGATTGAAATCACGCAGCTCGTCTATCCGCCGCGCCTGAATGAACTCGCGCGCTGGACGATCTTCTCTGAATTTGACGGCGAGGCCGAGTTTGAACTGACCTATCTCACCTGCGGAATTCAGTGGAACGCGTTCTACGAAGCCACGCTCGCGCCCGACGAACAATCGATGCACCTGCGCTCCTTCGTCCGCGTCGATAACGGCAGCGGCGAAGATTATGAAAATGCTGAAACCCGCCTCGTCGTCGGCACCATCAACCTCGAGGATCAGATCGCCGAACTCGCCCGCCGGCAGCATGCCTATGGTTCTCCCATCGCATCGGAGGGCGTATCAACCACTTGGTTTGGAGCGGATAAATACGAATTTCAAGACGAATTGGACTTCGAGGAATCATCGGGATACTTCGACTTAGTTAATGATGATGTAGTTTACAAAACAAAAGAAATCCTCAAGCAGGCACTGAGCGAATATCAGCTCTATACGATCGAAGGGCACGAAACGATTCCAGACGGCTGGGGCAAGCGGCTGCCTTCATTCGATGTGCAGGGAATCGGCGTCACCAACCTCTATAAATATGACGAGCAGCGCTGGGGAAATTCGACGATGCATTTCCTCTCCTTTGCCAATACCGAAGCCTGCAAGCTCGGCGAAAATCCGCTGCCGAACGGCATGGTGCGGGTGTTCGGCAGCGGCAGGGATGACTCTCCGAGTCGTCCGCAAGGCACGCTCGGAGAGCACGCCCTACCGCTCTCCTACATCGGCGCGACCGACATTAAATATATTCCGATTGGCGAAGAAGTGGAGCTTGAACTCGGCGCAGCGCAAAAGGTGAGCGTTGAACCTATGTTGATGAAGTTTTCGACCGACAACTACCAATTCTACGACGGTGACATTTCAGAATGGGATGAAATCACAGATTGGAAGCTGGAGATTACCAACACACGCGATCTGCCGGTGGAAATCGAAATTACGCGCTCCACCGATTCAACCGACTGGGAAATCAGCACCGATACGCCTTATGAAAAACACGATGCAACCCGCGTCCGCTTTACCATCCGGCTCGAGCCGCGCAGCAAACAGGAGATTCACTATCAACTGACCGTACACCATGGAACGCAGGCGGATTGAAAGTAGGACAGCCATCTTGGCTGTCATAACAGGCAGGATGCCTGTCCTACATTAGAAAAGGAGTAACATGAAACGACTCATCATAGCTCTTGTAGCCACCGCGCTTTGCGGCGCGGCGCAGGCCAAGATGGATCTGGCGACGGTGCCGACGCGCGATACCGTACAGATAACCATCTACAACTCGGCCGATTTAACCCTAGTGCGCGAGCAGCGCGACCTTACCCTCAAAGAGGGCATGAACAAGCTTCAGTTTTCGTGGGCCAACACGCTGATCGATCCAACCAGTTTGGAAATGATCCCGAAGGCGAATGCCGACAAGATTACCATTCAGGATCTGGTTTTTCCGCCGCGCGTTCAGAACCTCGGGCTGTGGAATGTCAACAGCGGCATCAAGGGCGAATCGCCGGTGGAGATCAGCTATCTGACCAGCGGCATTTCCTGGCGCGCGTTTTATATGGGCACGCTCTCGCCCGATGAATCCAAGCTGCGACTTCAAGGCTACGTCCGTGTGACCAACAACAGCGGAGAGGACTATGAAAACGCCCAGACCCGCCTGATCGTGGGCGAAGTGCATCTCGTCGATCAGATCGCCACCCTCGCCCGGCGCTATCCATCGTTTGGAACACCCCAAAATCAGTTACAGTTCTATCGCGAAATCGCAAAGGTCCGCGACAAGCAGAAGTTCGAAAAGGAAGAAGTGCTTATCGAGGCGAGTTTAGCGATGTTTGACGGGGATTTCGCTGGCGAAACCCTTCGGGCAATCGAGAAGGAAGGCCTGAGCGAATATTTCCTCTACACCATCGAAGGCACCGAAACCATTCCGAACACCTGGTCCAAGCGCCTGCCGAGTTTTGATACCGATGAGATTCCGGTGGAAAATCTCTATAAGTTTGAAGAGGAGCGCTATGGCTCGCAGGCGCGCCGCTTCCTGAGCTTTAAAAATGACGAGGAGCATGAGCTGGGCGATACGCCGATTCCCGGCGGTGCCATGCGGGTTTACCGCAGCACCGGCGAAAATGCGCACCTTTCCTACGAAGGGCAGTCCAACTTTAAATATATTCCCGTCGGAGAAGAGGTGGAGCTCGACCTTGGTGGAGTGCAGAACGTGATCGTTGAGCCGACGCTAATGAAATATGCCACCGACCGCTACCGCTTCTACGACGGCAATGTTTCCGGTTGGGACGAAATCCGCGATTATAAGATCGAAGTGCGCAATACGCGTCCGGTG
>JAFGWS010000067.1 GCA_016937035.1 Pontiellaceae bacterium | reverse complement strand
CAGCCTCTTTGGGCATAAAAGTTTTCATTAAAACGTCCTCATACTCGGTTTGGTAGAAACACAAGGTCGGGGAAGTTATATGAGCCGGTCGGGCGTGTCAACCCCTCGACGCAAGAAGTTTATTGTTTTTCGCCGCCCCGCCTCATGCTACAAACCAGCCATGAATTTTAAATTGCGCAGGGAACATACCGGGAAACGACTCACATGGCAAGGTCGACTGTTGCTTTTCGCCCTGTCGCTGGGCCTCTTTTCTCTCCTCTTTTTTAACCTATACGGCTTCCTCGCCCCCGATTCCGCCCCTAAAACCGGCATTATGGTGGTGGAAGGCTGGATTCACGACGACGCGCTCGCCGAAGCCGCGCGCCTTTTTGAGACCGGAAATTATTCCATGATCGCCTGCACCGGAATACCGATCGAAACCGGCTCCTACCTTCAGGAATTCAAATCCTATTCTGAAATGACCGCCGCTCGACTGAGCGAACTCGGCGTGCCCAAAAGCAGAATCCTGGTCTGCACAGCAAATGATTATACCAAAGACCGGACCTACCAATCCGCCGTCGCCCTGCGCGACGCCTTTATAAAGGAAAAGATCGGAGAAAAAAAACTGCACCTGGTCACCACGGGACCGCACGGCCGACGCAGCCGCATGCTTTTCAAAAAAGCACTGGGAAAAGAATATGAGATCGGCATCACCTGCCTGCCGGAGGCCACTTACAAGCCCTCCAAGTGGTTTGCCTGCAGCGAAGGCGTCCGCGCTGTAGTCGGTGAAACCATCGCCTATGTTTATGCAAAACTTTTTTTCCACCCCTGACGATGAATACACCCGATTCCAATATACCCTTCTGGCTCGGGGTTCTCGCCCTTGCACAACAGGCCGTCCGCGACCCACTGACCGGACTTTACAATCGGCGCTATTTTGATGAAACTTTCATCGACCACATCGAAATTGCAACGCGATACCACCGAGACCTCAGCCTAGCCCTCATCGACCTGGACGATTTTAAACAGATTAACGACACACGGGGTCATGATGCCGGCGACAACGCTCTGCGAAAATTTGCAGACCTGCTGCGCTCCAACGCACGCAAAGCCGACATCATCTGTCGCTATGGCGGAGACGAGTTTGCCTTACTCCTCCCGGAAACAAATAAAAAACACGCGTTGCAGATTATTGAACGTCTAAAAAAATTAATCCCAACAGACCAAGCATCATTCACCGCCGGCGTTGCTGCACTCCCAAGCCACGATCTGATGGCCGAGGCCGATGCCGCACTGCTTCAGCAAAAAAAATGCACGCATGAGGAAACTCGGCGATGAAACTTCCCAAACATACCGCATACGCACTCGCGCTCCCGGTCATCATTCTGCTCTCCTTCAGGTTTTTTCCCAACCCTGGACTGAGCGCATCCATTCTTATTCGGCTGATCGCAACAGGGGCCGCCTTGGCGATCAGCATTCGCTTTAAGGAGTGGAAGCTCTTATTTTTAGTGGGCATGTTCCTTTTAATCGAATTAAACCAAATCCTGATGCTGCTCATCGAGATGAACGTCGTCCCGGACACCCCATTGACACAGACACTGAGCGTGGTCCCCGGATTTATCGCAACCATCCTCTCGCTCATATCAATTCTCTACATCGGGATTATTCTGGCCAAAAAAGAATCCGTGATTCAAAAACAAAATCAGGATCTGGATGCCCTGCGGAACCTTCTTCCAATTTGCTCTCGATGCAAAAAGATTCGGGACACCCAAGGATATTGGAACCAGATTGAGACCTATCTGAGCGAACACACCGACCTGCTCCTCACACACAGCATCTGCGAATCATGCGCACAGACACTTTACGGGGATGAAGATTGGTTCCCAAAAACAAAAAAACTGCGTCCTAACTCCTCCGCCTTGCTTCAAAAAAAGAGCATTCCGGCGATCGCGGAGCCGATCACCAGAAACACCGGGTGAATCTTCCAGCGGGCGATGAGGACACAGCTCACCAACGCAATTCCGACGGCCGTCCAATCAACCAACGCCACCCGGCCGATCTGCCAAGCCGCCGCACCGATCATGCCCAGCACGGCCGGGCGCAATCCTTTGAACAGCGCCTGCGCTTTCGGCCGCTCGTAGAAGTGGAAGAAAAAGAGCGCAAAGAGCATCATCATCGTCATGCCCGGAAGCGCCACGGCCAGCGTGGCCGTCAGCGCGCCACCGACACCGGCCTGCTCATAACCGACAAACGTTGCCAGATTAATCGCGATCGGCCCGGGCGTACTCTGCGCGATTGCGATCATATCGGCAAAGCGCTCGGTACCGAGCCAGCCCCGACGGGCCACTTCATGCTGCAAAAACGAAAGAACCGCATAGCCGCCGCCAAACGCAAATAATCCGATCGAAAAAAACGAAGTAAAGAGCTGCAGGAGCACCGTCACGATTCCGTCTCCTTTTTCTGAAACAACACCAACCCAAGAACCCCGCCTGCAACGATCACCAGCACCGGATGAATCTGAAGCGCAATGATCCCGATAAACGCCCCCACGCCAATCGACAGCCGAGCAACCGAGTCGACCGACTTTTTGGCCACCTTAAAGATGGCCATCACAATCATGGCCACCACGGCGGCGCGGATTCCTCCGAACGCTTTCTGCACCAGCGGATGATCAAAATACGGCGTCAAGAATGCTGCAACCAAGAGAATCACCACAATCGACGGAGCCGCCATACCGACCGCCGCAACCAACGCGCCGGGCACACCGCGCTTACGGTAACCCACCAGCGTGGCCGTGTTCATCGCGATAATGCCGGGAATCGACTGTCCAAGCGCATAATAGTCGACCATTTCCTCATCGGAAACCCAGCCTTTGGCATCCACCACCTCGCGCTTCATCATCGGAAACATCACATAACCGCCGCCGATGGTGAATGTGCTTATGCGCAGAAAGACAAAAAAAAGCTCCAACAGCGTCGGTCGTTCCCGTTTCTCAGCCATTGGAGCCTTTCTCGTTTACTGCGATCAATTAGAAATTTACGCAGGAGGCGTGCAGTGCATCAATCTTTTGAGCGATGACCGCAACCAACTCAGGATCAACCTTGCTGTTCACCTTCATGATTGCCAGTGAATGTTCACCGGAGGGATCATGCGGATTGCGCATGTCATCGATATTCACGCCGGCTTCGGCCAGCGCGGAACCGATCTGCCCGACTACGCCGGGGCGGTCCTTATAGATAAAGAGCAGCGCAGAGCCGACCGGTTCGAAGTAGAGCTTATCGAAATCGTTGATGCGCGAAATCATCATATTGCCTTCGGCCACCGTGCCGCGAACACTGATGCGCTGGAAGTGCGCTGCGTCGAGCGAGGTGGTTACATCGAGGGTGATCGAGTTGCCGTAGCCCTTGCTTGAATCGGCTTGGCGGTTAAAGTATTCCACGCCCATTTCTTTCAGATATTCAAGCGCAGCGTCATACCCGAGCGTACGGTCAAAGTCATCGCTCAAGGCCGCCACAATCTGCACCAGCAGCCAATCGCCGTATGCCGCAAGGTCACCGTAGAAACTGGTTTCGATCAGTTTCATCTGTTTGTTTCCGCCGGCAATACTGCGGCAGAGATGCGCCAGCGCAAACGCAAGTTCACTGTAGGCTTTGTCGAGACCTTCCGGCACATCGCGGTTCACCACATAAGAAGCGATGCCTTTATCATCGTATCCGATCAGCTGAGTAGCCGAGCGCAGCGCCGCATTATAGTTGGCTTCAACCGTGCTCGCACCCAGATGCGGCAGCATAATGTCTGCAACATCCGCAATCGGCTTTTCGCCGGCTTCATCCTTCGGATAAACGTCGTTGAGATAACGCAGTCCCTTGTCCGCTTTCAGCGCACGCAGGTCGTCTTCATTGATAATCCCGGCGCGCGCGCAGTTGATCAACGTAGCGCCGTTTTTCATGCGGGCGATCAACGACTTATTAATAATGCCGCGGGTCTCGTCGTTTTCCGGCATGTGGAGCGATACATAGTCGCAACGCTCAAAAATTTCGGTCAGATCCACCGACTCCGCCTTCATATCGCGAGCCCGTTCGTCGGAGAGGAAGGGATCATACGCCAGCACCTTCACATCGAAACCGGCCAAGCGCTTAGCGACCAACTGACCGATCGCGCCGAAACCGACAATCCCGACCGTCTTGCCGGTAATTTCCCTGCCCATATAATTTTTCTTTTCCCACATTCCGGCGCGCGTCGTGGCATCTGCCGGAATAATATGACGAGCGTCAGCCAGCATGAGCGCAATCACCTCTTCGGCCACCGCGTTGGCATTGGCCCCCGGTGTATTCATCACGTCCACGTTTTTGCTGCGCGCGTGTTTGATGTCGATCGTGTTATAGCCCGCACCGGCGCGGATCACGACCTTGAGCGAAGGAAGCGCATCAATGATTTCGGCCGTAACTTTTTCCGACCGAACAATCAACGCATAGGTCTCGGGATGCTGGGATGCCAGTGTAGCCAGATCTGCGGAATCATCTTGGACAACCTGATAGTTTCCATGTTGATTGAGTGTCTCGCGCGCCACAGCGTTCAGCTTGGTCGGAATCAGTACTTTTTTCATTATTTCCTCTCAGTTGGGGTTGAAAAACAAGACTCGACACTAAGCAGGGCTCCCGCCAGAATCAAGCTTTGACAAATTCCTTTTTCTGGGAGAACGTAGTCCCTTTACAGGATTTCCATATGAAAAGAAGTTTCCAGACCATTTTCGGCGTGATCGCGTACCTTCTGCTGAGCGGTTGCATGGGCTATCAACTCGGCGGCGGACGCCCCGAAGGCATTCAGACGGTCGCCCTCCGAGCCGTCGTGAATAAAACGGGCGAACCGGCACTCGAACAAGAAGTTACGCACACCCTGCGTGAACGGATCCAATTCGATGGTCGCCTTAAACTCGTTGACCTTTCCGACCAGCCCGACGGGATTATCGAAGTTAACCTCCAGCGCTACCAGCTGATTCCCATCGCCTACCGCGATCCCACAAGCGCCACACCGGAACTTTACCGACTGACCCTCGATGCCGACGCCGACCTCATACGGACCGCCGATGGCGAAACCGTATCGAGCTCAAAATCCTACGGCGAAACACAGGTCCCTTTTCAGTCTGATCTCACCTCCGCCAAGCGCGATGCCCTTCCGGCCGCCGCCGCCGAGCTGGCCAAATACATGCTCGACGACCTGATTGAGCAGTGGTAACCGCAGCGCAAGTCCTGAAGCAACCCCGCGGGTATATTCCTGCGGCCAACCGCATCGCCCTCTGAGGAGGATTGACATCATCGGCAGCTCGCTGTAGCTTTCCCATTATGGGATTGCTCCGAGACAGAATAGCATGGCACAAACCCGACGGCCGTAACTTCTGCGGCTTTCTATCGGTGTTAAAACCCCGTTTAAGCGCACTTTTGTTCCTGTTTTTTTCGGTGGCATCGTTTGCTCCTGCGGAAGGCACGTCGGGCGCAACGCGTGTACTCCGAGTGAGTGCTGCGACTGACAACTTCCCCTACAGCTATCTGGATGAGGACGGTAAACTGACCGGCTATGGGGTCGATATGCTGGATGCAGTGGCCGAAGTCATGAATGTTCGCCTTGAGCGCACATTGGTGCCGGCTCGCGAGGATATTGCCAATTTGGCATCCGGCGAGTTCGATATTTACCAATTCCATGCACCCCTGGCGGAGGGCTCAACGGTCGTCGCTTTTTCTCAGCCGATTCTGGTCAACATGGGCGATATCTTTATTCGCAATGGGGACAAACGCTATGCCTCGATCGATGATTTGCTGAAAAAAAGTGCCCGCGTGGCCGCTGCACAGGGGGGACAGGAATACCTACTCGCACGAGGCTTTGATCCAGCAAACATTGCGCTCTCCACGAGCACAGAGGCCATTCTCGCTCTATCCAAAGGAGAGGTAGACGCAGTACTACTCACTCGCCTGACAGGGCTCACGCAGGCATACCATAACGGCGTAAAAAATATCCGCCCGCTCGGCCTTACAATGTCAGATCTTAATGTTACGTACAGCATTGCAACCCGCATAGATGACACAGCACTACTCCAACAGATCAACGAAGCACTGGCGTTCCTCTCAACCACAGGGAAGACCGTCGAGATCTATACCCGCTGGTTCGGCCGCTACGAATCCAAGGGGCCCAGCTTGGCTCAAATTCTCGCCCCGGCAGCGATCGTTCTCGCCCTTGCACTGGTCGTAACATTGCTGATGCTTCGGCGCCAGCATCTGCTGCGACGGCGCATCAGCGCTCAAGCCGAGGAGCTCCGACTCAGTCGAGGCATTCTTGCAGAGGCCCAGCGTTTTGCGCATCTCGGCCATTTCCAATATCCGTTCGCTCAAGATTCCCCTGCAGTCTGGTCGCAAGAGACCTTTCATATTTTTGGGTTCAATCCGACCGGCACCGTCCCGGCCCCCGAGCAGATGGTGGCCCTTGCAATTCCGGGCGACCAAGAACGATGGCGAGACGCCTTAGCTGTTGATGGCGGAGGAGCCCCTTATGAGTTCGACATTTCGATCAACACCCTTTCCGGTCAGCGCAAGATTCTTAACGTGCGCGGACATCCAACGGTCGATGCTTCAGGAGTGCCGGACGGAACCTTCGGCACAGTACAGGATGTCACCGCATCCCGCGCCGCCTCGGCGGCACTGAAACAGTCCGAGCTGCTGCTTCGCGCGCTCTACGAAAACCTGCCCATGGCATTGAGCGTTTTAGAATATCAGCAGAATGCTTGGTGCATACTCTCCGTCAACCCGGAAGCAGCTCGCCAATTTAACAGCGGCGTTACTCCCGACGAAAGAACTCCAATTACCGAACTCGGACTTCCGCCTGAATTAACCCGCTTTTGGTGCGATCAGTTTGACCATGCCGTCCGCTACGGAGAAACGCTTCAGTTTGAATATGAATCAGACCGGTCTCTCAAACATTATTCATCCGCAGTCGTTCCATTAGTTCTGCCGGAGCAATCGCCCCGCTGCTGTTTTCTTTCGGAGGACATTACCGCCCGAAAACTCAAGGATGAAGAACTTTCGCAAAGCCGGCGCCTGCGGGCCGTGGGAGAGTTGGTCGGCGGCATTGCACACGAGTTCAACAACCTGATTACTCCCATCACGCTCAACGCCGAAATCCTGCTGGGACAGTGCGATGAAACATCAAAACTGCGTCACGATCTAGAGCTCATCCTTGATGCAGGCCGCCGGGCCGGAGAGCTCACTCGACGGCTCTTGACGTTTGGACGCCGGAACGATCGACAAGCGGGCACAGTTGATCTATCTGCGATTGTGAACACCAACATTGCTCTTGTCCGGCATACGTTTGACCGACGAATCACGATTACAAGCTCAGTGCCAGACGATCTGCCGAAACTGATATTGCCCGGCAATGATCTTCAGCAAATCATCCTCAACCTTCTGCTGAATGCCCGAGACACCCTCACAGAAAAACTTGAACGCCTTCCCTCCCCGGACTGGATTGCACAAATTGATATATCAGTATCAGTCAACCCATCCAATGTGGCTGATCGTACTGATATCGTGCTCCCGGATGACGTAAAACAGTGGGTAAGGTTAACCGTACGTGACAACGGTTGCGGCATCCCTCCAGAAGTGAGAGAGCGAATATTTGAGCCGTTCTTTACTACTAAAGCCGTCGGAAAAGGAAGTGGCTTAGGACTTGCAACGATTTGGCATCTGGTCACCGAGCTTGGCGGTCGAGTCGAGGTCGAATCCGTTCCTAACGAGGGATCAGCGTTCCATCTCGACTTACCGATCTACAGCAAGACCGCGGTCGATGAACCGTCTACGAGAGCAACCGCGGATGAGCCTTTGGTCTCCGCTTCGCCCACGACGCTGCATTTTCTGCTGGCGGAAGATGAGCCGAGTGTAGCACTGGTTGTTCGGCGCCTGATTGAACGTATGGGACATCAGGTAACGATCGCAGGAGATGGCCTCATGGCGATTGAAACCCTGAGCGAAGCCCCTGAGAATTATGATGCCGTCCTAATGGATCTCAACATGCCCAAGCTCACCGGAGCCGAAGTTGCGGTGCGAGCCCGAGCACTGCCGTACGACAGACCGATCATTGTGATGAGCGGCAGGATCGGAGAAGAAGATCTGGAAGCGCTTCTATCCTGCGGCGTTACTGAAATGTTGAACAAGCCGTTTTCCCGCGCCGAATTTGAGGCCGTCCTTGCGCGCCTGTTCGGGGGGAAATAACCGAAGGGATCGAATAGACGACCCGAACAGACATAAAAAAACCGCCCAGCGAAGGGCGGTTTTTCCAGCGGCATCGAAATGCAATGCATTAGAGATTCTGCGTCACCTTTTCAACCGTGTACGCTTCAATGGTGTCGCCCACGTCAAAGTTGGTAAAGTTATCTGGACGAATCCCGCATTCCTGACCCTGGCGAACCTCAGCGGCATCGTTCTGGAAGCGCTTGAGCGATCCAATGAGACCGCTGAAGAGAACCTCGCGGCCGCGCTTGATGCGAATGCTGGCCTTGGCGGTTACACGCCCGCTCATTACCATACAACCGGCAATCTTGCTCTTCTTGCTGAGTTCGAACACTTCGCGGATTTCCGCTTCGCCGATCACCTGCTCACGCAGTTCCATATCGAGAAGCCCCTTCATGGCGCTCTCAACATCTTCGATCAGTTCGTAAATAATGCTATAGAGACGGATTTCAACCCCTTCGCGTTTCGCAGCAGCGTTGGTTCCGTTTTCCTTGCCCGTATGGAAGCCCAGAATAATCGCATTCGAAGCACTGGCGAGCATAACGTCGTTCACGGTAACGTTGCCGACATCGCTGGAGAGAATATTGATCTCCACCTTATCGCTCTTAATCCCTGCCAGCGAATGCGCAATCGCTTCGACCGACCCCTGAACGTCGGCCTTAATAATCAGCTTAAGCTCTTTCTTTTCATCGGCAGCCGCCGCGCCGAACAGATCGTCGAGCGACATTTTCTTCGGTGCCGCACCGGCTCCACCGCCGAGTTCCTGCATCCGCATTTCCTGCTGCAGGTCTTCCGAAAGTGCCTTGGCTTCGCGATCAGACGACATAACCTGAAATTCGTCGCCGGCTCCGGGAACATTGGTCAAACCGAGAATCTTTACTGCGGTTGAAGGTCCGGCAGAGCGGATCTTTTTACCTTGGTCGCTGATCAACGCTTTGATGCGGCCCCAATATTTGCCGCAGATCACACTGTCGCCCACCTTCAGCGTTCCGCTCTTCACGAGCACGCTGGCGGTCGGTCCCATTCCGGGCTCCATCTGTGCTTCCACCACAAAGCCGGAAGCCGGACGGTTCGGGTTGGCTCGGAGCTCGAGCATTTCCGACTCTAAGATAATACGTTCAAGCAAACCGTCGATCCCCTCGCCGGTCTGAGCACTCACCGGGCAGCAGCCGATTGAGCCGCCCCAGTCTTCCACCATAACATCATTTTCCTGGAGCTGCTGCTTCAGGCGGTCTGGATTAGCCGAACGAAGATCCATCTTGTTCATCGCAACAATAACGCAGACGCCTGCGGCCTGAGCATGCTTGATGGCCTCGATCGTCTGGGGCATCACGCCGTCGTCGGCAGCCACCACCAGCACCACAATATCGGTCAGGTTTGCTCCACGAGCGCGCATCGCAGTGAAGGCGGCGTGGCCGGGGGTGTCGAGAAAAGTAATCTTATGATCTTCGAGCTCAACGGTGTAGGCCCCGATATGCTGGGTAATTCCACCCGACTCGCCGGTTACCACACGGGTGTTACGGATTTTATCGAGCAAGGAAGTTTTACCGTGGTCGACGTGACCCATAAAGGTAACCACCGGCGGACGCGGCATCATGGCATCCGGCGTATCTTCCACCTCATCCTTTTTGCGCTGCTGAACCTCTTTGACCGTTTTCGGCTGGGGTGCCGGAGCTTTCTTCTTCTCCTCCTTGCGCACAATAAAGCCGTGCTTTTCACCGATCTGCTTGGCGATCTTCAGATCGATTTCGGCATTAATCGATGCAAATACGTTCATGCGCATCAGCTCGGCAATCACCATATTCGGCTTCATGCCCATGCGCTCCGCAAAATCCTTCACAATCACTTTGGGCTTTTTCAGCTCAATCACATTGGACTCGCCATCCGCAGCGTCATGCTCAGCGGTCGGAACCGGAGTTTCTTCTACAACGGGAGCGACAGCCTTTTCTTCTTCAGCCACCGGTTCCGCTGCGGCCTCCGCCGCAGACTGTTCTTTCGAAGCGTTATCTTCGCGCGCCTCTTCGATCGAGGCATAGCCCAACTCATCGCACACGGCGGCAACCTGCTCTTGGGTCAGGGTTGCATCCAGACCGTCGACGTCAATATCGATGTCCTGCAGGATCTCCAACAGCTCCTCGGGAGAGACTCCTACATCCTTGGCTGTATCTTTTATGTTCATCATTCCGTAATCTCACCATTCTCTTTTATGTAGGCTGCCTCAGCCGCATACCAAATGGCCTTGGCCTGTTCGG
Organism: Pontiellaceae bacterium; assembly: GCA_016937035.1. Next base: position 4,486 of record JAFGWS010000067.1, on the reverse strand, counting down.
TAGTCATATCTTCGTCGATGGACTTCAGGTCGTTCATGTCGGCGGCCAAAATCCCTTCGAGTGTCAGGAAGCCGGAGAATACCAGCTTCTCGGCATATTCCGTGCCGATGCCCTCGATGGCCGCAAGCTTCGTGACGGCAACCGCCACGCGCTCTTCAAAGTCCATACTCTCTTCATCCTTCTGGATGTCCACGCGCCAACCGGTCAGTTTCGAGGTCAAACGCGCATTTTGTCCGCGCTTCCCGATCGCCAGCGAAAGCTGGTCGGGATCGACAATCACCGTCACCGTACGCGTCTCCTCGTCGGCATCCACTTCTTTCAAACGCGCGGGTGCCAGCGCGTTGGCAATCAGCGTGTGGATATCTTCGCTCCAGCGCACAATATCAATTTTTTCCCCGGAAAGCTCGCGCACAATATTCTTCACCCGCATGCCGCGCATCCCTACACAGGCCCCCACCGGATCAACGCGCTCGTCATACGAAAGAACCGCAACCTTACTGCGGTAGCCCGCCTCACGCGCAATGCCTTTAATCTCCATCGTGCCGTCTGTAATTTCAGACACTTCCAATTCAAACAGACGACGAACAAAATCCGGATGGCTGCGCGAAAGCACAATCTCCGGGCCGCGCTCGCGCTCGCGAACGTTCAGAATCAGCGCACGTACGCGCTCGCCCACTTCATATTCTTCCGTCGGAACACGTTCCTTCGAAGGCATTACCGCATCGCCATGTTCCAGTTCAATTACCACATCGCTGCGGTCGAAGCGGGAAACGGTTCCGGTCACAATCTCGCCGATACGATCCTTGTATTCTTCAAAAACGATCTCTTTTTCCGCGTTGCGGATCTTCTGCATGATTACTTGTTTCGCGGTCTGTGCAGCAATACGACCCATACGCGGGGGCGTAGTTTCAATCTCGGTGCCGTCCGAAAGCATGCGGTATGCTTTGCGCTCAAACGTTCTGCGGTCAATGGCGATACGAAGCGAATCGTCCTCAGTTCCATTCTTTTCCGCAACACTTTGCAGGGCCATCTCGATCGCTCGGATAATCACCTCGCGTTCTACCCCCCGTTCGTTTTCCATATATTCAACAACGGCTTTCAACTCTGCAGGATTCATGAGCCCTCCTTCGCACACCTAAAAAATCAAAAAACAGGCCCAAGAGAACAAAAGAGCGGGCAATGCCCACTCTTTATCCAGAGCCAAACTTTCAACAGAACGCGAAAACTACCCCTCCCTCCCCCGCCCCGTCAAGCGGCAATCCCGGAAAATCCCGCCACGACTTGACTCTTTTTCCAGCGTTCGGCAACTTTTCGGCTTCGCTGCCTTTCAGCCGCGCTCCAGCATCTGCTGAAATATATTCCTGCTCCACATCGGTTATCGATAGATACGTTTAAATCGCCTGCAAGTAATGAGCTGAAAGGGCCTCGCACATGAATAGTTTTAAAAAAGGCATACTCTGCGGAGGGCTCATTGCGCTGCTGAGCGTATTTGCAGCAGTTTTGTTCAGACCATTTTTTCAAGATGCTCCTACTCGCATCGGGCAAAAATTTCTCTAACCCGCGCCAACCTATCAACGCTTTCCACTGCGCTGGAGGAATATCTATATCAAACAGGCGAGCTCCCATCTGATGGAACAAATTTTGTTCATACGCTGACGGATCAAGGATTCCTCAGAAAACCAGTAAAGGACGGCTGGAAAAACGCCTATGTTCTCAAACAGACCGCATTCTCTCTGACTTCTGCCGGAGAAGATGGAAAAATTGGAACATTCGATGACATTGTATTGGCTGGGGGAACATACCCAACCGAGAGCGTCGACGGAGAAGCTTCGAGCGCCCAAGCTGCGCAGGACCAATAAACGAAAGTTTGGTTTTGAATCCTTGGGCGCTCATTCCTATCGCCGATCATCTGGCAGACACCCTCTACCGTGAGCGCAACGCGCTTTTCATCAATCGATATTATAATCCGGCACTCCCGATCATCTCCTATCTAGAAGATCTGGGCGGGTAGTTTGTTTCCTCCATGAATATTCGACGTCCCCAAAACTGAAAATTTAAGACTCTGGAACGGACAATGCCGGCATTAGCCCGATTCTCGACCAGCACGCTGCCCAAACCAAAAGTCTTTACAATCTAAGCGTTTGGAAAGTCGGTCCAATCCTCTTGCCCCGAACAAATAATTGTGTAAACCTTCGGACAGACTATGCGCAGAACATAGACTGGGGACGGTGTGCTTATGAGAGGTAGAGTCCAAAACAAAAGATCCGAGAGCGGCCTTTTTGCCCAGCTTCCCCTTCATAATCAATGGCACTGGTTCGTCGAACAAGTCGAAAAATCCGTCCTGAGAGGCCTCCTCATTTTCCTTTTTGTCGGCTTTTTTCTGAGTAGCGCAGATGCTCAGGAGTCGCTGCAGCGGAAACGGGTGCTGATTCTGAATTCGTACCATCCCGGATTTGTCTGGACCGCAGAAGAAATTGAGGGCATCCAGCAGGCCATCGGCCATGCGGAACTGGATGTGCAGATGCACATTGAATATTTAGATACGAAGCGGATTCAAACCCCGGAATTCTTTACTGAGTTGGCCACGCTCATGCGCATGAAATATGAACAGAATCCATTGGATCTGGTCATTGCCACCGACGACAACGCCCTCAATTTTGTGCAGAAGCATCGGCAGGAAATTTTCCCGGAAGCCGCAATTGTTTTCTGCGGCATTAATTATTTCGACCCCGAACGCCTGAAAAAATTACCGAACACCACCGGCGTGAACGAAACCATTGACGCACAGGCAACAATTGATCTGATGCTGAAACTGCACCCGGATACCCAACGGATTTTTGTGGTCAACGACACCACGACAACCGGGAAGGTGATCCAACCCAAACTGGAGAGCATCGGCCAAAAATATACGGACCGGGTCGAGTTCCGTTATCTGCAATCAATGCCGATGGCGCAGATTGAAGAAACGCTTCATCAATTAGGCCCCAATGATTTGGTGCTGTTGACGCTGATGCTTCAGGACGCAGATGAAACCATGTTTGAATACGATGAGAGCGCCCGCCGCATCTGTCGCGCATCCCCAAGACCGGTCTACGGCGTCTGGGACTTTAATCTGAAATTCGGCATTGTTGGAGGGAAACTGGCCTCCGGATATTATCAGGGAAAGAAGGCGGGAGAACTGGCAGTCCGGGTTCTGAAGGGAGAAAATGCTTCATCCATCGCTCCGGTGATGCAGAGTCCCAACCAATATATGTTTGATTGGGAACCGTTGAAAAAATTTGGAATCAAAGAATCAGAGCTGCCCCAAGGCAGCATTATTCTGAATCGTCCGGAGTTCTTTTTTGAAAAATATGGAAACCAGATTATTATCACCACGATTCTTTTCCTGCTGATGGCAACGTGGACGGTGCTCTTGAGATTTCACCTGCATAAAACCCGCATCAGCGAGCATAAATACCGTTCACTGTCTGAAAACCTGCGAACTACACTTCTGGCGATCGGCGATGCTGTCATCGTAACCGACGAGCACAGCATCATCACTCGAGCGAACCCTACTGCGGAAAAGCTAACCGGATACGCCGAAGCACAACTGATCGGACAACCATTCGAGAGTCGGGTTCACCTGCTGGATATCGACTCGAAGAAACCGCTGTGCAAACCAATTGAATATGCCATTAAATTTGAGGCGGACCGTCCGCTGAACGGGGAATGGCTGTTGCGGGATCAGGGCAACGTTGAGCGCCGGATTTCGTGCGTGGCCGCCCCCATTCATGAAACCTCAGGCGACGTTACGGGCGTTGTTTTGGTGATGCGCGATATCACCGAACAGTTCCTCATGCTCAATCAACTTCATCAGGCACAAAAAATGGACTCGGTGGGCCAACTGGCCGGGGGAATTGCGCACGACTTCAACAACATGCTGGTAGCCATCATCGGTGCAGCAGAAATGCTGGGCGACAACGTCCCGGAAGATAAGGAAACAAGAGATCTGCTGCAGATTATTGAGGATTCCTCCATGCGGGCCGCAGATCTGACCCAAAAACTGTTGTCGTTCTCCCGCAAAGGCAAACAGACATCGACGCCGCTGGACGTGCATAAAGTAATCGAAGAGTCAATTGCATTGCTTAAATGCAGCATTGACAAACGCATACACATTGAGGCGCAGCTGGAAGCAGAGTTGTCGATGATCGTTGGCGACCCTTCCCAACTGCAAAATGCATTGCTCAACTTAGGCATCAATGCGCGCGATGCCATGCCCGACGGAGGCACCCTAACCATTACCACTGAAAACACCGAGCTGGATGATGTATTCTGCGAGACCTGCCCGTTTGATGTTTCTCCGGGTCATCATCTGGAAATAACCATCAGTGACACCGGGCACGGCATGTCGCCGGAAACACTGGAACGGATTTTTGAGCCGTTTTTCACTACCAAAGAGGTTGGCAAAGGCACCGGCCTTGGACTCGCTGCCGTATATGGTGCCGTT
>JAFGWS010000066.1 GCA_016937035.1 Pontiellaceae bacterium | reverse complement strand
ACGTAATGCACTATTCGTTTTCGTAGTCAAAGAAGGTGAAACGCACAACACACTTACTGCATTTACAGAAGCCATGCAGGCCGATCATTCACTCACTCACATTCAACCTCATAACCAGTCACTTATGATGCTATAATAAAAGGCCCTGCCCCCGGTACATTGCGTGATAGACCGCTCCCGGATATTCATCTCTCAATTCACGTGCCATAAAACAGGAAGTAGAATATCAGCGGACTTGATGCAAATGAAAATGTTACAATGAACGGGCTGACCCCAGGCCGGATTAACTTTCGGTGGCTTTTTTGTCGGCAGGATAACTATGATTTTTAGAAATATGTCTCTGTCGGGTATTCTCAGCTTTAAAATACGGAGGCTTGATGCTGTTGCACCAATGTAACACGCAACGAAGAGCGTCTTGCGGTGCACAGTGCCTTCGGCGCATTTGAAAGCGATGTCAAGCGGCTTCGCCGGTCTTCGACCCACCGCACTTCAAAATGGGGTCGGTGCGAAAGCGCCGATTTAAAACGGCGTAGAGTAGAGAATGTGCAGTGTCTTGCATTGAAGTTTTTGCGAAAGACGTTGGGCTTGGATCACGTATCGATGTGCCGCGAGGGGGTGGAACACGAGTGAGGCCGGCGCGGAACGCACGTCCGTGATGAGGCGGATTCTCGAAATGTTCGAAAAACAGTTCCCCGGGTGGGTGAAAGTCGTTATGTTACCGCGCATATTTTTCAGGAGGATATGTGATGGATTTAAACGCGATGAACGAAGAGTGGTTTTTGTTGGAGCTGGAGGCGGACGCCTTGGATGCGGCCGCATGGATAGAGATCTTTGGCCGGTTGGTTGAAGCCGGTCGTGCGCACGAAGCGGATGAGTGGGCGCAAATGCTGTTTCAGAAACTGGTGGATGCGGAGGATGAGGATCAGGCGCTGCTGGTTCTGGAATGGCTGGGCGGCGTTCGCGGGGTGGTTTCGGACGCAGAAGCATCGGTGAAGAAGTTGTTTTCGAAGAGTCGTAAAGCGCTTAAGCTGATTGAACCGGCCGGTTTCGGCGGAAATATTCCGGTGGCCGAGTGTTTTCGTCGGCTGCGGTTTCTGCGGTCGCTGAAATGCGGGATGCTCTGTTATAACGAAACGTGGGGTTTGGGAGTTATTGAGGAAATTGACTCGTTTTATCTAAAACTCGCGATTGATTTTGTCGGTAAGGGCGGGCACGAGATGGCGTTTAACTATGCTGCCGAGGCTCTGGAAATTCTGGATGATGAGCATATTCTGACGATTAAATATAAACAGCCGGCGGAGCTGGAGCGGTTGATTGCTGAAGATCCGGCTGAAGTGGTTCGTATGGCGCTGCGCAGCTACGGAAGTATGTCGGTGGGCCGTCTGATTGAGAAACTTGTTCCGGCGATTGTTCCGGAGGCGGGCTGGAAAAAATTCTGGGAGGGTGCACGGCGCGACCTGAAAAACGATGCTTCGGTGGAAATTCCGAAGAAACGTTCGGATAACATTGTCTTCCACAGCAATGGGTTATCTTATGACGACGAATGGTTTAAGCTGATTGCTGGGGAGCGCGATATTGAAAAGCTGTTCGGGCGTTTTCAGGAGATTATTGAGAAGTCGATTGAAACCTCGTCGGATTATGCACGCGAGGTGCTGGGGGATCGTCTCTGCTTTATTATTAATGGGGCCCCATCCGGACGCCCTGAGTGGAAGGCCGAAGGCTTCATCTATGCCCGAACCTTCGGCGTTGATCCGGAGGGACTGGATACGGAAAAGCTGGTTCATGAGCTGATTGAAAATGATTTGATAACGACGCTGGATCGTCTGCCGTCGCGTCAGTTGCAGGCGCTGCTGACGATTTTGCTCGAGAACGATCGGGATGTGGTGGTGAATACACTCAGCGAAGTGATTCCGATGGTGAGCCATCCGGTGCTGAATGAAATTATGGCTGCGCTGATCGCTAACGATGCGGAAGAGAATGTTCGAGATCTTATGACCAGTGCCGTAGCGCGTCGCATCGCCAGCGCCCCCATGCTGCTGTGGTGTCAGCGTTCATCCAATTATGTGAATAAGTGGAATCTTATTTCAAAGGGAGATTTGGCTTTCCGTATTCTGGAGGTTCTTGAGTCTCCCTGCAGCGGGGCCATGCTGCGTGCGCAGAATCAATTGCGCGAGCGGTTTCAGCAGGAGGAATGGCTGCATCATGTGATGGAGACCATGAGCGAACAGCAGCGCCGCGACTTTCTGCGCCGAATTCATGAAGGAAACGGCTGGGATGTGCTGGACCGCAAGTCCGTTGTGGCGAAGGTGCTGAGAAAGTTTCCGGAGCTTCAGGATATTATTCTGCCGACGGAGTCGAGTGCGCCGAAGAAGGAGGTTCCGAAAACCTCGACGCGCAGTTATGTTGCCAAACAGCGGCAGCTTGAGCGCATCATGACGGTGGATATCCCGGAAAATTCAAAAGAAATAGAGCTTGCCCGCAGTTACGGCGACCTGCGTGAAAATGCGGAATTCAAATATGCCAAGGAGCGACAGGGACTGCTGATGGCACAGGGTGCACAGTTGGCTGAGGATCTGGACAAGGTCAAGCCTACAGACTTTGCCGGTGTTTCCACGGATGTGGTTTCGATCGGTTGCGGTGTCGAGCTGCAGTTTGAAGATGGAAACACGGAGGTGTTCTACATTCTCGGGATGTGGGATCAGGATGAGGCCCTGTCGATCGTCTCCAGTCAAACTCGTCTGGCTCAGGCGCTCTTGGGGCATACGGTCGGCGATCAGGTAGAGGTTCCGTCCGGGCTGTGTGAGGTTAAGGCGGTTCTTTCATTGCCGGAACCGATTCGTCTTTGGATTAAGGGATAACCTGTTGATGCAATATGGATCTTGTTCCTAATGCATATCGACAGAAAGTAAGTTTACGCCGGGGTGTTAAAGCTCCGCGCGTGGGGAGGCACTGGAATAATCCGCTTCTCCGGGTTATCCTTATTGTATCGGTCGTTTCCTTTTTTGCGGTAAGCATGATGGAGTATTTCAGCGTCCGCAAGGTTCGCCGGGAAGTGTCCGCGGAAATGGAGCGGATTCAGGAGCGTATTGACGGGCTGAATGAAGAGGCGGAGTCGGTTTATGCCGAACTGCAGACGCTTTGCGCTCCGCTGGTCCTCAAGGAGCAGTCCGATGAAGAGATCCAGTTGAGACAGCGGCTGGCGGTGTTGACTGAAAACCTCAATCACCAGTTTCAGGAGTTGGGAAACTGCTTTGATCAGGTGAACGGGCGTTCCCGTTTTAATGATCCGGTCAGGGTGTGGTATGCGGAAACCATACAGCACGATATTCGACAGCTCATGGCGCGTGGAGAGTATAACCTGGCAGCGGATTGGTACAATCTGGCGGCCGTACTTCTGCAGGAGGAAATGCCGGCGTTTCGTCTGGAGGTTCGTGGAGACGGCTCGATGGAGTTCCCCGCTGTAGCGGGGATTGCAGAAGTGGAGATTCAGCGGCTTCTGGTGGATGGATATCGTTTGGTTCCGTGCGATCCCGAAGAGCGCGCAGATGCGTTTCCTTATATCAGCGGTCTGCTGGAAAAAGGTTCGTATCGATTGCGGTTGACCAGCGATTCCGGAGGCTATTATTCCTTTCCCGTATTCTTGGAGCATGGCGAAAAGAAGACGGTGATTCCGGAACTTCCGCCTGCGCGGGAAGCGGGTATGGTATTTGTTCCGGGCGGCCCTTTTTATTGCGGAGGGGAAGGGTCGGATCTCTATCGAAAGCACCAGAGAAATCTTCCTTCGTTCTACATCAAGAAGTATGAAGTCACCGTGGGCGAATATCTCGAGTTTTGGAATGCGCTGTCCGATCCCGAGCAGAAAGAATCGTTTATGAGCCGGATTCAGCTTGGCAAGGCGGAAACGATTGCCGCCTGGGACAGCGAAGGGTATCTGCGTGATTCTCGTCTTCAGTTGGACTTTCCGGTGGTTGGAATCTCTCAGGAGGCCGCAGCGGCGTATTGTGAGTGGCTGAGCCGTGAGCGGGGCCAGACGGTTCGGCTGCCCACTGTTTGGGAGTGGGAAAAGGCGGCGCGCGGCGTGGATGGACGCATTTATCCATGGGGGTATGAGTATGCCGCCGGTGCCGATCTTGCGTTGGCGATGGATCATGCTGAAGGAAAGGTGCGTTATCCGTTCTGGGCCCCTCCAGGCAGCTTCCCTAACGATCTTTCGGTGTATAATGCAGCGGATATGGCCGGCAATGTTCGCGAGATGACCTGTACATCTATGCCCGGCAATGACACTGTTTTTCAGGTTAAGGGTGGGAGTGCGTTTGCACCCGTTTCATACTTGCTCTGCGCGCACGCCTCGGTGGATGATCCAAACGCGGATTCTGTCAGTGATGTTGGTTTTCGTTACGTGATGGAGCTCTGATTTTGGCGCTGCTTTCGGTCTCAATGCAGAAGCGACAATTTGATTTCAAGTGTAGATGTTTGCGGATGAGTTGCTTGTGATTCTCGGCGCATTTTTCGTATATTTTTGTTTGAATGCCTGAAGCACATCATTACATTGATGACCGCTTTTGGGAATAAAAGAGGGTGCGGTAGCCAAGTGGTTAGGCACTGGATTGCAAATCCATGAACATCGGTTCGAGTCCGATCCGCACCTCCATTTTCTTTCAGGTCGATAATCAGGAGAATTAATATGTCTATTCCAAAGGATCTGTTTTATGCAAAAACCCATGAGTGGGTTTCCCTCGAAGAGGGAATTGCAACAATTGGTATCACCGATTTTGCGCAAAGCCAGTTGTCAGACCTGACGTTTGTTGAATTGCCGGAGGTCGGCACGGCTTTAGAGGCGGGTGACGAAGCGGCCGTCGTTGAGTCTGTCAAAGCTGCGGCTGATGTATACGCCCCGGTATCTGGAGAGGTCGTAGCGGTTAATGAAGAGCTGGAAGAGAGCCCGGATTTGATTAATGCCGATGCTTTTGGAAAAGGCTGGTTGTTTAAGTTGAGGGTGGATAATGAATCGGACGTGGATGCGCTGCTGGATGCAGATTCCTACGAAGATCTTTGTCCGCAGGATTAATCAAGCGGTTGACTGCTTTTGAGGAGGATGCAAGTCCTCCTTTTTTTTCTGTATGAATTCTCTGCGCCACTGGGAGAAGAATGAAAGCATGGTCTGTTCATTTTGAGAAGCCCGTTCCGTATCAGCAGGGATTGACCCTTCAACGTCAGCTTCTGAAGGCTCGGCAGGACGACCGGATTCCTGATACGGTTCTGATTCTTCAGCATCCCCCTGTGGTTACGCTCGGCAACCGCGGCCGCGACAACTATCTGCTCAAAACGGAAGAGGAATACCGCGAACTGGGTATCGAGGTTTTTCATGCTGAGCGAGGCGGTGACGTAACCTTTCACGGGCCGGGGCAGTGGGTGCTTTATCCGATTCTCTATCTGGGCGGAAACGAGGCCGACTCGCATGGCTATCTGAACAATCTTGAAGAGATTGCGATCCGGACGCTGGCCGACTTTGGGGTTAAGGGTTTTCGACGCGAAGGAAAATCAGGTGCGTGGACGACCGCCGGCAAGGTGGCGGCCATCGGGTTCCGTCTCAAGAAGTGGGTTTCGTTTCATGGAATGAGCTTCAATGTCTGCAACGATCTAATGGGTTTTCAGACGATTGTTCCCTGTGGACTGGTTGGCGAACCCGTGGCTACGCTCAAAATGGTTTTGGGTGATCAATGTCCTGCGATGGAGCAGGTGCGCGAGCGTCTTTTGTCTCATTTTTCCGAAGTCTGTAATCGTCAGATCGAACGCTATGCGGCAGAGGGCGAAATGCCTGAAATACTGCGTGAAGTTATAAGAAGATATTTGATTTAGCTGATTAAGTGGCTCAAAAAGTGCTTGTGTTCCATCCTGTGAAACAGGGGCAAGCTGACGGCATGCAGAACAGCGTTAATGAAAGTAAAAAGAGCACGGTAAGCAGAAGGCGGGCGAAGACGTTCCAGCGCATGTATGTGCGCACCTTCTTTTTTGCCGGTCTGATTGTGGTGCTCACGATTTCTTTCCTTCTTGTGTTCAATGCTTTGTACGGATTTTTTTATGAGGCGGATTTTTCCCGATCCGGGCCTGATGAGCCGGGAACTTCCATTTGGGGCAGCCTTGGACAGATTGCTCTTGTTGGAATGGTTTCTATTCTGGCTGTTATTCCGATTTCCTTTCTTTTTGTTCGCCGCCTTGCAAGACCTATTCTTAATTTTGAGAAAAGGATCTATACGATTGCCGATGGAGAAACCAAATCTGATGATATTCAACCTTCCGTTGAGACGGGATATTTGGATGCGGCGCTGAATACAATAGTCAGTGCGCTCCATAAGCGAGAACGGCTTGCCGTCGCGCGTGAAAAAAAGATTCTTGGACTCGTTGCAGAGAGCTCATTGCGTTCCGGTGAGATTATGGATGCTTCGAGGCGGATTTGTGAAGAGAGTGCCGCTATTTTCGGGCTCGGGCGAGTGGGTATATGGCTCTTTGATGTTGAATGCACAGAACTTCGCTGTCTGAATGAATACAACGGGGAAGAGCACAGCTACACCCAAGGGCGCAGAATCAGCCGCTCGGGGTGCGAACTCTTTTTTGAAGCGTTGGAGCAGGAACGGCTGATTGCGGTTGATGACGTTTTTAACGATTTGCGCACGGATTCTTTGGGTGAACCCTATCTGCGCTCCCGAAAAACCGCTTCCATGATTTGCGCGGGGATATGGGGCGGAGGACGTATGCGGGGAATGATCTGTTTTGAACAGATGAGGCGAATCCGGTCATGGACGGAGGGTGATGCGGAGTTAGCAAAGTGTATCGCCGCTCTGGCGGAGGCCGCGTTTGAGGCGCGTGACCAGCGTGCGTCACGAGCGGAGCTGTTGAGGGCGCGGGAGGAAGCGGTGAGCGCAAGTCAGTCAAAATCGCGCTTTCTGGCGAATATGAGTCATGAAATTCGCACCCCGCTAAACGGAGTGATCGGTATGTTGAAGCTTTTGCGCCGGGGCTCACTCGATGCGCAGCAACGGCGCTGTGTGCAGCACGGATTGCGTTCTTCTAAAATTCTGCTTGGGGTGATTAATGACGTGCTCGATTTTTCGAAGATTGAAGCCGGGATGCTGGAGATTGAGCAGATACCATTTGAACTGAAGAGTATTGCTTACGATGCCATTCAGCTTTTTTCCCATCAGGCGGAAGAAAAAAAACTGCAGCTTTCCTGTGTAGTGCAGCGTAATGTTCCCTCCACGGTTCGCGGCGATCCGGCCCGGATCAGTCAGGTTCTTGTTAATCTGATAAGTAATGCGGTTAAATTTACTGAGGCCCACGGCGAGGTGGTGGTACAGCTTCGGTTGGAGGATGAAAATGCGGCTTCCTCTAAAGTTCGTTTTGAGGTGAGGGATACCGGGAAAGGGATTGCGCCGGCGGAGTTGAACCGAATATTTGAACCCTTTCAGCAGGAAGAGCGTTCCACTACCCGATGTTACGGCGGAACCGGCCTCGGTCTAGGCATTTGTCGGCAGCTTGTTACGCTGATGGGGGGCGATATCAAGGTGGACAGTCGGTTGGGGTGCGGTTCAAGGTTTTGGTTTGATCTTCCGCTCAGCAAGTGTTTGAGCGAGGAAGAGGTTGATTTTGAATTAAAAAATCTCGACGGGTTTCTTCCTCCGGATGCGCGTATGTCGGACGATCACGATCTGTTGGACGGTGCTTTAATGAAGCCGATGCTGCCGTCAACGACGGATGAAACGTCAACGATCAAGATTCTATTGGCCGAGGATAATGAAATTAATCAGATGGTCGGGGCAGAATTCCTTAAGATGTCCGGATACTCCTGTGATTTGGCGTCTACCGGACAGGAAGCCATCGATGCGGTTCTGATGAATAAATACGATCTGGTCTTTATGGACTGCATTATGCCGGAGGTGAACGGTTATGAAGCAACGCGTCGGATTAGGAAAAACGAACCGGAAGGTCAGCATGTTCCTATTGTGGCTTTAACGGCGAATGCAATTAAGGGCGATCGGGAAGAGTGTTTGGCCGCTGGAATGAATGATTATTTGTGTAAGCCGTTTGATCCCTCCCAGCTGGTGTCTATGATCATAAAGTGGTGTCCAAACGCAGGGTGTTCCTGTTCGGACGGGGTGCGGGAAATATCGCTCAACAACTGATGCCGCAGGATCGGGTATTATAAAGGGTTGTCCGGTCAACTTGACTATTTTGTTCCTTCTGCGTTACTTTAGGCCCGTTCGTGTGCATCCGATGTTGAATGTGAATAACAGTTTGCTCGGGAAACGGTCAAAGGAGGCTTTGAATGCAGTTGGATTCAGATGGGTTGGAGCGGATGCGTCGGGTTTTACGTCACCGTCTCTTAAATTTTGTATCGGGAATAAAGTCGGCAAACACCCTGTTGTCTTCGGAGCTGGATGATCGTCTTACGGCGCGGGAACGTGAATATTTTCCCATGATTCAGCGTGAGTGTGATCAGATTGCTGCAATGGTGAACCGCTTTGAGTCCCTTTTTGTTCCCTTGCCGGCACCGATTTCAGTGAAGCTTGACGATGCGATGCAGTCGATTCTTCTGAATTTGCGGGAGCTGCATCCGCTGGCTGAAATTATTCTTAATGTGGATTCGAATGTCTACAAAGTTAAACCTCAGGTCTGCTGTGAAGCGCTGAAATTGTCCATTATTGAGACCGTGACGAATTCGTATGAATCTTCCAGAATGCCGGTCGTTATATCCATTGTGGATAACGAAACGTCGTGTATGATTCGGGTGATCGACGAAGGCACCCCGATGTCGGCAGAGATTCGGGAGATGGCTTTTGAGCCGTTTTATACGACCCGGGCACGCCACGTGGGAATCGGACTATCTCTTGCCAAGCGGCTGATTGAGGATCGAGGAGGGGCGATCTCGATCTCTCCTGACAAAAATGGAAATTGTGTGGAAATTGTCCTTCCCTATATGCGGGGAGTGAATCAAGGGGCGGAATAATGGCACAGAAAGAAATGTTCAACGATATGAAGGTATTGGTGGTGGACGACGATGAGTTGTTGCGCCGCGTCATATATGACAACCTGCTGAAGAACGGCTGCAGTGTAATGGCGGCGGATTCGCTGCACGATGCGCGTCGGCTGCTTTCCTCAGAATCGTTTGATGTGATGATTTCGGATATGCGTCTTCCTGATGGAGACGGGCTGTCGCTAATGAAGGAACAGCGGGATAATGCTCCGGAAATGGAAGTGGTGGTGATGACCGCTTACGCCAATGTGGATACCGCAGTTGAAGCCATTAAAAACGGGGCCTTTGACTATCTGTCCAAACCGTTTGACGATGGGCAGCTCTATAAGATTCTCCGCAATATTGAGGAGAAGCGGACGCTGTCGCGTAAAGTCGCGACATTTGCGGACTATTCTATGCGCGAGTTTGACGGTTTTCTGCAGTTTGATCAGATGATCGGAACAGCGGCAATGACGGATATTTTTAAAATGGCCAAACGCGTGGCCAAAGTTGATTCAACCGTTTTGATTCTGGGGGAAAGCGGATCGGGTAAAGGCATGTTGTCTAAGGCGATTCATCGGACCAGTCCACGGGCGAATGCGCCGTTTGTTGAAATCAACTGTTCCGCCATTCCCGAGCATCTTCTGGAGAGCGAACTTTTCGGCTACGAAAAAGGAGCCTTTACGGATGCAAAGAACAAAAAACTGGGCCTCTTTGAGATCGCCGAAGGTGGGACTATTTTTCTTGATGAGATCGGTGATATGGATCTGGCACTGCAGGCCAAGGTGCTCAAAGTGCTCGAAGATCGGGAATTCCGTCGGCTTGGGGCATTGAAGCCCACGCAGGTGGATGTGCGCATTCTTGCTGCAACGAATCGAAATCTGAAGGATTTAGTCAATGAGGGGACCTTCCGCGAAGACCTTTTCTACCGTCTGTCGGTGGTGCCGATTCAGGTGCCTCCGTTACGCAAACACCGCTCCAGCATCGTGCCGATGGCCAACTATTTCCTCCAACTCTTTTCCAAGCAGATGGGAATTAAAGTGAGTGCTTTTGAGGACGATGCGATCGAAGCACTCTCTTCGTACGATTGGCCGGGGAATGTCCGTGAACTGCGGAATGTGATCGAGCGGGGATTGATTCTCAGCGACAGCGAAAAGATTACGGCATCGTCGTTAGGGCTGAATCTGCTGGCCGGCTCTTCGAAGGAGCCCGTGAATGTTGCAGAGTCGGACGACGAAGAAATGCTTCCCTTGATGGAGGTCGAAAAACGGCACATTAAACGGGTGCTTGAACGGCTGAATGGGAATCGAAATGCCGCGGCCGAGGTTCTGCAGATTCACCGGACAACCCTCTATAAAAAGATCGAAGCCTACGAAATTGATCAGGAAGAATGAGTTTGCGGCCGCTGTGGCATCGGGCCTGCTTGCTTTGAACAGATGAACTTTATTTTATATAGACGAGTAGAAAGGTAAGCAAATCCATGGCCGAAATAAATCCGTATAAAAAGAACGCAGTGGTGACCGCTACCGGGATGGAGTTGGTCCTCATGGTTTACGACGAGTGCATCCGCAGTTTGGATCAGGCCGTTGAGGCGTTTAAAATTGAGGGCCCTGAAGCGATTGAGCAGATCGGAAATCATCTGCAGCACGCTCAGGAAACCATCACCGAACTGGATTTATCTCTGGATTTAGAGCGCGGCGAGGAGATTGCGGTTAATCTGCATCGGTTGTACGAGTTTATGGTCTATCATTTGAGTCAGGCCAATGTGAAGAAAGAGCTTGGACCGGTGACGGAAGTGCGCGAATTAATGGACGATCTGCGCGAGGTCTGGAAACAGGTCGCTGCGCAGGAATCTATGTTCCAAAAGCCGGATTCGGCTCCAACCGGTTTGCGCAGCGGTCGGTTCAGTCTTTCTGGGTAGGAGATCGGTGGAATGACGTATCTCGAACAGTTGGAGCAGATGGAAAAGCACCTTCAGCGTGCGCTGATGGAAAAGCGTTTCGATAGTTTCAAGCTTCTGATGGGGGATCGCATGCGTCTGATTCGACGGGCAATGCGTTCTGCGGAACGAGACGAGTTTCTCCCGAAGGTTCAGGAGCAGACCGCTCGTTGGGTGGAACTGCTTGATGAGCGTGTAAAGCAGACCCGGATGTTCATGGCGCGACCTCGTAAGTTTGGCGGCTACAGCCGCCGCTCCGGACGAATGGTTAATCGTTCCCTCTAGGAATCCTATTATTATCAGACTATCCCGTGGCATCCAGTCTGCTTTATTCGGGATATGAATTCTGGTTCAACAGGTTTTGAAGTTTTTCGTATGCTGTTTTCGCTGGTTCTTGTGCTCGGCGGAATGGTGGGTGCCTATGTTTGGCTGAAGCGGCGCGGCGGTGTTATGCCGGGGAGCAGTGAGCGCCGAATGCGTGTTGTCGAACGTCTCTCTCTGGATACGCGCCGGAGCATTCTGCTGGTCAAGATCGACGACGAAGAAATTTTGGTCGGTGTCGGAAACGACACCGTAACCCCCATCAAAACCCTGAAGCCGAGGAGCGACGATGAAGCGTAAGCAAATGCTTCTTCTTATGTTCATCTGCTTGGGCATCGGCTTTTCTGCGTGGGGTCAGAATGCAACTTCGCTGTCGGTTCCGGGGGTGAATATCCAGATCGGAACTCCCGGCGAAGAGGCAGAGGGGCTGAGTCAAGCCATTCGGATTGTTCTGTTGCTGACCGTTCTAACGCTTGCTCCTTCCTTTATTATCCTGACGACCTCGTTCACCCGGATTCTGGTGGTTTTGGGGTTTCTTCGCCGTGCGCTCGGAACACAGTCGGCACCTCCTTCGCAGGTGATTGCCGGACTCTCACTTTTTCTCACGATTTTCATTATGCTGCCGGTCTGGAATGAAATTAATGATACGGCGATAAAGCCCTATCATGAAAAGCAGATTTCCGCAGAACAGGCCTGGCAGGACGGACTGAAGCCCTTGCAGGAGTTCATGGCTCGGCAGACGGGGGAGACCGAGTATGGTTTATTTGTTGAAATGAGTGGTAAACCGGCCGCCGAAATTGGGCAGGCTGAGATGAATATTTTGGTTCCGGCTTTTGTTCTCAGCGAACTCAAAACGGCGTTTAAGCTGGGCTTTCTGATCTATCTTCCGTTTTTGTTGATCGATTTAGTTACGGCGACGGTTTTGATGTCGCTGGGCATGATGATGCTCCCTCCCATGATGATATCGCTGCCGATCAAGATTATGTTTTTCGTATTGGCGGATGGTTGGACGGTATTAGTTCGCGGTTTGCTCGCCAGTTTTATGAGGTAGATGAATGACGCCTGAATACGCACTTGAAATCTGCCATTTCACACTGGTAACGGCTGCAAAGCTTGCCGCACCCTTTATGCTCTCCACCGTGATCGTCGGGGTGATTATGAATATCCTTCAGACCGTAACCCAACTGAAAGATCAGTCGCTTACCTTTTTGCCGAAGGTGGTCGTGGTCGGAGTGGTCGGCCTGCTTGCTCTTCCTTGGCAAATTACCGTGATCACATCCTATTTTGAGTATATTATGGATATGTTCGGAACGGTGTAGCGGAGGTCATCATGCAGATGCTTCTTCCCGTATATCCGATTTCGATGCTGTTGATTCTGTTTCGTTTTGCTGCGCTCGTCGGCATGACCGCCGTGTTCGGGCGCAAGTTGATTCCAGTGCGCATCCGTTTGGTTGTTGCGGTTGCGCTGACCTGGTTTGCGGTCGTTCATCTTCCGGCGGAATGGATGCGGCACTGCATGTCGATCAATACCATTCCTGCGCTGATGATTGCGGCGCTCGGAGAAATTCTTTTGGGTGCCGCTATGGGGCTGGTTTGCGATATGTTTTTTGCAGTCTTGAACATGGCCGGAACCCTGGTGGGGCGAGGGAGTTCGCTTATGATGGCGCGAATGGTTGATCCCGGGAGCGGAGAAGAAGCCGAGATTATCAGTACATTGCTTACGATTTTGTTCACGATGCTGATCCTTTTATGGAACGGGCATCTGTATCTGATCAAATTAGTCACGGAAAGTTTTCAGGTTTTACCGCCCGGGTTTTTCTGGTTCCGCGAGGAGTTGTTGGAAATGTTTGTCGTGTTGGGAAGCGATATTTTTCTTTGGGGGCTGCGTTTGGCTTTCCCGGTTGTCGTGGGAGGTCTGCTGGTTTCGGTGGGGATGGGGCTGATGGCCCGGATTGCGCCGGAATTCAATGTACTCTTTCTTTCGCTGCCGATCCGCCTATGGGCGGGCGTGGGACTGTTTGCCATTTTTATTCTCTATGGATATGATCCGCTCTATAAGCTGTTTGAGACAATGATGCAGCATATGAAATATGTTCTTCTCGGAGGCGTGTAAATGGCATTTCTCTTTCCAGAAGAAGGCCCCGACGGCAAGACAGAGCGTGGTTCAGAGAAAAAGCGTAAGGATGTACGCAAAGAGGGGAAAGTGGTCTTCTCAAACGAGATTGTTACCGTTGTTGTCCTGTCGGCGGGAATTGCCGTTTTTTTGTCGATTCTCCCCCTTATGCGTATTTACTTAACCAATTTTATTCAAAGCTGGGCTCAGATCGATGTGACGGCTGAATGGAATGCGGACTTTGTTCAAGGATTGTTTCGAGAGGGCACCCTGCTTTGTGTGATCGGTGTTATGCCGATCGGGCTGACCGTAGTACTTGCCTCCACGATTGCCACGATTGCGCAGACCAAGCCCTTTTTTGAGACCGAAGTACTGAAACTCAACTTTAAGGAATTAAATCCCGTGACGGGGTTTAAGCAGCTTTTTTCCATGGACAGTATCATCAAACTGCTGCTTTCCATTTTAAAGGTGCTGGTAATTACACTGCTGATGTGGAGTGTGATACATAAGCAGGTAATGGAGCTGACCTTTCTTAATCAGCTGGATATGCACGACAGTATTCAGTGGTTTATGTCTATTTTTGTCCGCATTATCTCTCGTGTGCTTGCGCTCTTCATTTTAGTGGCCTTTCTTGATTGGGTTAAGGAAAAGCGCAAATATGAGCGCAGCATCATGATGACCAAACAGGAAGTGAAGGATGAGCACAAGAACCAGGAGTCGAGCCCTCAAGTTAAACAGCGCCTGCGCCGAAAGATGCGTGAGCTGTCTATGGCGCGTATGATGGCTGCCGTTCCGGATGCCACCATGGTGATTACCAATCCGACGTTTATTGCTATTGCCATTAAATACAGTCCCGAAAAAGACAGTGCACCTATAGTGGTCGCTAAAGGAAAACGGCTGACGGCCCAGCGTGTGCGTGAAATTGCAGAAGAAAACGGAATTCCCATTGTGGAGCGCAAGCCGCTGGCTCGTGCGATGTACAACAAAGTAGAAGTCGGGAAACCGGTTCCCTCCACGTATTATCAGGCGGTTGCCGAGCTGTTGGCCTATCTTTATCGCATGGGTAATGCTCGCATCCGCGAGCAGCTCGCCCGCCGAAAATAAAACGCCTGACGCCATATGAGTTGCGCGCCTGAAAATCGCATATTTCTCCGGTAATTATTGTGTCCCAAAAATTATCCCGCCTAAAACCCCTGCACCTTCATCGTTCGTTTTCACCACCCGCGTCGCTGGAGAACACCGAGCTCTTAGAGATTTTTTAACCGCAAAGGAACACAAGGATCGCAAAGATAAAGAATTATCAGGCAAAATGATTTAGGACAGAATAATTATACCCATTCGCTGCTTTTCAACATTCGTTGCAACACAAACATAATCAGTGTCCATCCGCGTAATCCGCGGTTCCAACTCCCATGCACCTTTGTCGTTCGTTTTCACCACCCGCGTCGCTGGAGAACACCGAGTTCACAGAGATTTTTAACCGCGAAGGAACACAAGGATCGCAAAGATAAAGAATTGTCAGGAAAAATGATTTAGGACAGAATAATTATACCCATTCGCTGCTTTTTCTTCATTCGTTGCAAATAATAGATAATTTTCATGCACCCGAGCTTTCCGTGTATTTAGTGTATTCGGTGGTGAATATGATCTCTCTCGAAAAGCCGCTAGGCACGCAAAGCCAAACAGGCCGCGATACGTTCAACTTCGGGGTCCATTTCTTTGGGGTGCTGCGGCTTGAGGGAGCTTTAGATCACTGTGAATAAGTTTTATTTAACGCGGTGGTTCAGGTTATTTATAAAAAAGTCATAATGCACTTGAGTTGATCCGATTATGCGGTATCTTTTTTGTGCTGGTTTATCGCGTTTGCGGGAGCATGGGGCGGATGGGGCGTGGAGCGCGGGGATTTAATCGGAAAGGGCAGTCCATGAAAAAGGGTTTGGTGTTTCTATTCGCGGCGATGGCGGGAACGAATCTGATGGCGGCGACGCTGCACGTTGATCTCAACAGTACCAATCCAACGGCGCCTTACGCGAGCCGCGAAACCGCCGCCAAAAACATTCAAACCGCCGTCAACGCTGCCGCGGCTGGCGATACGGTCCAAGTCTGGGACGGGCATTATCTGCTCGCGAGTCAAATTTCTGTTTCCAAAGCCATCACCATCCAAAGCGTGAACGGCCCGGACACCACCATTGTGGATGGGCAGAGAACCGTCCGCTGCTTCAACCTGAGCAATAGTGCCTGTGTGATCGAGGGTTTGAGCATGAAGAATGGATATAGTAGCGGAGATGGCGGCGGAATCTATTGCTCAGGCACGATTCCCGTTGTCAGCAACTGTATTATCACCGGCAATTCGGCAAACTCCGGCGGCGGGATGTATGGTGGTACGGCGATCAACTGTACTATCAGCCGGAATTCGGCAGGTGGCGGCGGCGGGATGTTTGATGGCACGGCGAATAACTGCACGATCACCGGCAATTCGGCAAACTCCGGCGGCGGGATGTTTGGTGGTTCGGCGAACAACTGTATTGTTTGGTACAATACGGCACCTTCAGGAACGGATCTAGATTTCACAACGGCAAGCTATTCCTGTTCGCCCGACGTGATGCACGGCCTGGACGGCAACATTACGAATGCGCCGATGCTGGTTTCCTCGTCGCATATTGCAGCGGATTCACTCTGCCGGGGTGCAGGCAGCATAAATTTTGTATCGGGGACGGATATTGATGGCGAGGCATGGGCTAATCCGCCCTCCATGGGATGCGACGAGCCCGCAGATTTACCGGGAGGACCTATTGAGGTCGACTTTATCGCCAACGAATCGATGGTGGTTTCAGGTTATCCTGTTCAGTTTCAGGAACAAATCCATGGTGCGCTCTCTCAACATGTCTGGGATTTCGGCGATGGAACACAGATTACCAATTCGCTTTTTGTTGAGCATGCGTGGGCAGCACTGGGCACCTATGATGTGGTACTGACGGCGTACAACGCCGATTGGCCGGGCGGGGTGTCGGCGACGCAGGAGGTTTCCGTTATTTCTTTTGAAGAGACCGCCATCCATGTTTCCCCAAATGGGAACGATGCGAACGATGGTACAAGTTGGGCGAGCGCCAAGGCGACGATTCAGGCGGGTGTCGATGCTCAAGATCTTTTAGGCGGCGGAGTCCTTGTTGGAAGTGGAACCTATTCCTTGTCGGCAGAAATAACGGTTTCAAAGCCGGTTCGCATCGTGAGCGTCGAAGGACCGGGAACGACCATCGTGGATGGGCTGAGCAGCGTCCGCTGTTTCAATCTGGGGAATAGTGCCTGTGTTGTCGAAGGGCTGACGATCACGAACGGATTTTCAACGGGCTATGGCGGAGGGATCTATTGCTCCGGAACGACCCCGGTCGTCACCCACTGCATCATGAGCGGAAATACAGCGGGGATTTACGGCGGCGGGATCTATTACGGCACGGCGAATAACTGTACTATCAGTTTTAATTCGGCTGGCTACAACGGCGGCGGGATGTATAGAGGCATGGCGAACAACTGCACTATCAGCGGAAATTCGGCAACCCAATACGGCGGAGGGATATATGATGGCACGGCGAACAACTGCACCATCAGCGGCAATTCGGCATCCATCGAAGGCGGAGGAATGGATGGAGGTATGGCGAACAACTCCATTATTTGGTACAATACGGCATTTTCGGGGAAGGATCTGTGGGATACAATAGCGAGCTATTCCTGTTCGCCGGGCGTGACGCACGGCGTGGATGGCAACATCACGAACGCACCGGGGCTCGTCTCTTCTTTGCACATTGCAGCGGATTCTCCCTGCCGGGGCGCAGGCAGTGTGGAGTATGCCGGCTGGACGGACATCGACGGGGAAGCTTGGGCCAATCCCCCCTCCATGGGGTGCGACGAGCCTTCCGACGATCTGCCGAGAGGACCTATCGCCGTCGACGTTTTAGCCAACGAATCGATGGTAGCTTTCGGTTATCCAATTCGGTTCTGGGAGCAGATCCATGGTTCGCTTTCTGCACATGTCTGGGATTTTGGAGACGGCACGCGAGTTACCAATTCGCCTTCTGTGGAGCATGTCTGGGCGACAGCCGGCACGTTCGACGTGGTGCTGACGGCGTACAACGCCGATTGGCCGGGCGGGGTGTCGGCGACGCAGGAGGTTTCCATCGTTTCCCTTCAAGAGTCCGCCATTTATGTGTCCACAGACGGAGATGATGCGAACGACGGCACAAGCTGGGCGAGCGCCAAGGCGACGATTCAGGCGGGAGTGGATGCGCAAGGTCTTCCAGGTGGCAGGGTTCTTGTTGGAAGCGGGAGCTATTCCTTGTCGGCGACGATAAGGGTTAATATGCCGATTCGCATCGTGGGCGTCGATGGACCGGGGTCGAGCATCGTGGATGGGAATGGGAAAGTCTGTTGTTTCAGTCTGCGTAACACACCCTGCGTGATCGATGGGTTGACGATCACGAATGGGAATGGCGGCTATTCTAGTGGCGGCGGAATCTCCTGTTTAGACACCACCCCTGTCGTCACCAACTGCATCATCAGCGGCAATTCGGCTTCCTACGGCGGAGGGATGTATAGTGGCACGGCGAACAATTGTATCCTCAGCGGGAATTCGGCATTCGAACACGGCGGCGGAATGCTTGAAGGTACGGCGAACAACTGCATCCTCAGCGGGAATTCGGCGGGGGTCAGCGGCGGCGGGATGGATTTCGGCACGGCGAACAACTGCATCCTCAGCGAAAATACGGCAAAATGGCAAGGCGGCGGGATGGATTGGTGCACAGCGAACAACTGCACCCTCATCGGGAATTCGGCATTCGAACGCGGTGGCGGGATGTGTTTTGGCACGGCGAACAACTGCACTCTTATCGGTAATTCGGCTAAGGATGGCGGCGGGATGCTTGGCGTCACCGCGAACAACTGCACCCTCAGCGGGAATTCGGCATCCCGATATGGCGGCGGGATGGAGAATGGCACGGCGAACAACTGTATTGTTTGGTACAATACGGCATCTTCAGGGAAGGATCTATATGATAC
Organism: Pontiellaceae bacterium; assembly: GCA_016937035.1. The sequence goes on along the minus strand of JAFGWS010000066.1, from coordinate 13,253 downwards.
AACAGCAAGCTATTCCTGTTCGCCCGATGTGACGCACGGCGTGGACGGCAACATCACGAATGCGCCGATGCTGGTTTCTTCATCGCACATTGCAGCGGATTCGCCCTGCGGGGGCGCGGGTAGCCCGGATTATGCTTCCGGAAAAGATATTGATGGCGAGTCTTGGGCCAATCCGCCCTCGATGGGGTGTGATGAGCCCGCAGATGTTCCGGGAGGACCTGTCGCGGTCGACTTTGAAGCCAATGAATCAATCGCGGTTTCGGGTTATCCAATTCGGTTCTGGGAGCAGATCCATGGTTTGCTCTCTGCACATGTCTGGGATTTTGGCGACGGCACCCGGGTTACCAATTCGCCTTCTGTGGAGCATATCTGGGCGACAGCCGGCACGTTCGACGTGGTACTGACGGCGTACAACGCCGATTGGCCGGGCGGGGTGTCGGTAACCCAGGCGGTTGTGATTCTTGATGGGGCGACAACCGCCATTCATGTGTCGCCGGACGGGAACGATGCGAACGACGGCAGCAGCTGGGCGAGCGCCAAGGGGACGATCCAAGCGGGTATCGATGCGCAAGGTCTCCGAGGTGGATGGATTCTTTTAGGAAGCGGGACCTATTCCTTGTCGGCAACGATAACGGTTAATAAGCCGATTCGCATCGTGGGTGTCGATGGACCGGGGGCGACCATTGTGGATGGACAGAAAAAAGGTCGCTGCTTCAATCTGGGTAACATAGCCTGCGTGATTCAGGGGCTGACGATTACAAACGGGTACTTTAACGGAGATGGCGGTGGAATCTATTGCTCTGGAATGGTACCCGTCGTCACCAACTGCACCATCAGCGGCAATTCGGCCGGCGGATCAGGCGGCGGGATGTATGGTGGCACAGCGAACAACTGCATCATCATTAGGAATACTGCCTCTTCTGGCGGCGGGATGGTTCGAGCTACAGCGAACCACTGCACCATCAGCGGAAATGCGGCTAGCGGGTCAGGCGGCGGGATATATGATGGCACGGCGAACCACTGCACTATCAGCGGGAATTCGGCCGGCGGATCAGGCGGCGGGATGTATGGCGGCACAGCGAACAACTGCATCCTCAGCGGAAATTCGGCAGAATACGGAGGGGGGATGGATGGAGGAACGGCGAACAACTGCACTATCAGCGGGAATTCGGCTAAATATGGCGGCGGGATAGATGGAGGAACGGCGAACAACTGCATCTTCAGCGGCAATTCGGCTTCCTCCTATGGCGGCGGGATGTCACGAGGCACGGCGAACAACTGCACGATCAGTGGAAATACGGCATACTACGGCGGTGGGATGTATGAGGGAACGGCGAACAATAGCATCATCTACTGTAATAACGCGGATGACGGGAATGACCTTTGGAATACAGCAGCATCCTATTCATGTTCTCCGGATGCGATGCACGGGGTTAACGGTAACATCACGAACGCACCAATGATGGTTTCCTCGTCGCATATCGCGGTGGATTCGCCCTGCCGGGGCGCGGGCAGCACAAATTTTGTATCCGGGACGGATATCGACGCGGAGGCGTGGGCCAATCCGCCTTCCATGGGGTGCGACGAGCCTTCCGGCAATCTTCCTGGAGGAAATCTTTCTGTTGCCATTCTGAATAGCGGCTCCCGGGCGCCTTCGGGCTACGTACTGGAGTTCATCGGGGTGGTCGTAGGAAATGCATCTATTTATGTCTGGGATTTCGGCGATGGAACGCGAATTACCAATTCGCCTTCTGTGGAGCATGTCTGGGCCGCAGCTGGCACATTCGACGTGGTGTTGACGGCCTACAACACTGACTGGCCGGAGGGGGTGGCGGCCACGCAGAACGTTAACATTGTATCGCACGAGGACTTCGTATTCTATGTGTCGCCGGACGGGGACGACGCGAACGACGGCACAAGCTGGGCGAGCGCTAAGGAAACGATCGAAGCGGGGGTCGATGCGCAATACCTTGTCGATGGTTGGGTCATGGTGGGTGCAGGAACCTATCCGTTGTCCAGTTCTATATTTGTTTCCAAGCCGGTCCGAATTGTAGGAGCGGAAGGTCCGGATGCCACCATCGTCGATGGGCAGGGTAGCGTCCGCTGTTTCAACCTGGGCAATAGTGCTTGTGTTCTCGAAGGGATGACGATTACCAACGGATATCGTAGCGGAGATGGCGGCGGAATCTATTGCTCAGGCACAACCCCGGTAGTCACCAACTGCATCATCAGCGGGAATTCGACAACCCGATACGGCGGCGGGATATATAAGGGAACTGCAAATAACTGCACAATCAGCAACAATAAGGCCACCATGTACGGCGGCGGGATGTATCAAGGTACAGGGAATAACTGCACCATTAGCGGTAATTCGGCTACCGAGGGTGGCGGGATGTATAATGGCACGGCTAATAACTGCACCATCAGCGGCAATTCGGCTTCCTCCTCCGGCGGGGGGATGCGCTCTGGCACGGCGAACAACTGCATTGTTTGGTACAATACGGCCCCTTCATGGAATGATTTATATGGAATAACTGCAAGATACTCCTGTTCGCCCGACGTGACGGACGGTTCAAATGGTAACATGACGAACGCGCCAGTGTTTGTGGATGCGGCGAACGGGGATTATCGCTTGGCGGCGGGTTCGCGGTGTATCGATGCGGGATCCAACAGGTATGTCGTTGGCTCACTCGATTTGGACTCAATGCCGCGTATTCTCGGCGGCGTGGTCGACATGGGGGCCTACGAATACTACAACGAAGACGAAGATGACGACGGATTGCCCGATGACTGGGAGAGGGTACATTTTGGCGGCAGCGCTGGTCAAGGAGCTGAGGACGACTTCGATAATGACGGGATCGACAACGGATCCGAATGGATCGCGGGAACAAATCCGTCCGATCCGAATTCAGTGTTCACGGCTTCGGTATCGTCGAATCCGGTTTCGGCCGACGGCTTTGTGGTTGAATGGCTCTCCGTCGAGGATCGCACCTATTCTGTCTTGTGGCGGGGATCGCTGACCAACACCAACGATGTCTTGCAGGATGGGATCGAATATCCGCAGAACAGCTACACCGACACCGTCCACGTCGTCGAATCGGCGGGTTTCTATCAGATCGGCGTGCGGTTGAAATAGGTTTGGAGGAACTGCGGATTAACGCAGATGAACACAAAATTTGAGATAAATATTCTTTGCGACGTTATTTCTTGGCGGTCAAAAAACTCTGTGGACTCAATGTCCTCCAGCGTAGCGGGTGGTGAAAATAAATACGAAGACTGGGTACACAATTATTAACCACGAAGTCACGAAGGGCACGAAGCGTAGGTGCCTTGTGGACCAAGGCAGGATGATTTGGTGGCAGGATTTTTTCTATGCGCCCATGAACAACGGGCGGTTTTTTTGCAGATAAAAAGGCCTTTTGGGGTTGGCAGGTCGGCTTCATTTGGACTGTACGGTTAGTGCCCGATATTCTATCTTGTCTGCCTGTTTTTGTATGAAGTCGGCCTGTCGGGGGTGGCAAGAGGCGACGTTTCAGATTTTTCAGATTTTTCTGGCCCGAAACTCGGCGGGTTTGTCGCTTTGCAGGGTAGGTTTCGAATGGAGAGAAGGAATAAATAAAAGGACTGGAATGATGAAAAAGAGTGTAGCGCGAAGTCGCAGTTCGTCGAGCAGGTTGTTCGGGCGGGTAATGCCTGCAGTAATCGCTGTTTTCTGTGCCATGACAGCTGGTGCACAGGTAGCAAACCCTTTGAAGCTTCAATACAATAAGCCGGCCAAACAATGGACCGAGGCGCTGCCGATTGGTAACGGTCGTATCAGTGCGATGGTTTTCGGTGATGTCGGAAGCGAGCGCCTACAGCTGAATGAAGACACGCTCTGGGCCGGAAGTCCGTATGATCCGGTGAATCCGACCGCCAAGGACGCGCTGCCGGAAGTCCGTAAACTAGTTTTTGACGGCAAGTATAGAGAGGCCGCTTCTCTGATCGATTCTAAAGTACTGGCTAAGCCGCAGAGGCAGATGCCGTATCAGACGGTCGGGAATCTTACGCTGAACTTTGGCGATGCCACAGGGGCGGAAAACTACAAGCGCGTACTCGATCTCGATACCGCCACAGCAACCATCACCTACACGAAAGACGGCGTGGAGTATAAGCGTGAAATGTTTGCCAGTACGCCGGATGATGTGATTGTGGTTCGTCTGAGCGCCGGCAAACCGGGCATGATCTCTTTCACCGCAGGTATGAATACGCCGATGAAGGCGACCGTGAAAACGGAGGAAAGCAATACGCTGGTCATGGAGGGCCAAGGCGGCGATGCGAGCGGGATTAAAGGCGAAATTACCTATCAGGCCCGCGTTCAGGTGATGGCCAAGGGCGGCCAGACGTCGGCAGAAGCCGGTTCTATTGTCGTCAGTAAGGCGGATGAAGTTACGCTGTTGATTGCGGCGGCAACAAGCTTTGTCAATTATAACGATGTAAGCGGAAATCCCGAGCAGTTGGTAAAAAAGGCACTGACTTCCGCTTCTGGAAAGTCTGCGGATCTGCTGTATAAAGCCCATTTAGCCGACTATCAGGCGCTTTTCCACCGTGTTAAATTGAATCTCGGCACCAGCGAAGCCATTAATCTGCCGACGAATGAGCGCATTGCACAGTTTGCAGCGGGCAATGATCCTCAGTTGGCGGCGCTCTATTATCAATTCGGTCGCTATCTGCTGATCAGCTGTTCGCGCTCTGGAACACAGCCGGCCAACCTTCAAGGGATTTGGAATGACAGTTTGAATCCCTCGTGGCAGAGCAAATATACGATTAACATCAATACCGAAATGAACTATTGGCCGGCGGAGTCCGGTAATCTGGCTGAATGTGTGGATCCGCTGATTCAGATGGTCAAGGATTTGGCCGTAACCGGAAGCCATACCGCAAAGGATATGTATGAAGCCAGAGGATGGGTGGCCCATCATAACACCGATATCTGGCGCGCGAGTGCACCGATCGACGGCGCAAACTGGGGGATGTGGCCGACCGGCGGCGCCTGGCTTTGCCTGCATTTGTGGGATCGCTACGAGTTCAGCGGCGACAAAGCGTATCTGAGAGAAATTTATCCGATCCTGAAGGGCGCCTGCGAATTCTTCCTGGACACGCTGCAGAAGGATCCGGAAAAAGGCTGGTTGGTGACCAATCCTTCCATTTCGCCGGAGCTGAATCATCCGCAAGGCGCGGCGGTTTGCGCCGGCCCGACGATGGATATGCAGATTCTGCGCGACCTGTTTGCCAATACCATCAAGAGCGCCAAGCTGTTGGGTGTGGACGCCGCATTCAGTGAGGAGCTTGATGCAGCTCGTAAGGAGCTTGCCCCGAATCAGATCGGTAAGGTCGGCCAGCTGCAGGAATGGCTGGAAGACTGGGATGTGGAAAATCGCGACCAGCGGCATCGTCATGTTTCTCATCTGTACGGCCTCTATCCGGGTCGTGACATTAACCGCATTGATACGCCGGAGCTCGCCAAGGCCGTTCAGAAATCGCTCGAAATGCGCGGCGATAAGGCAACCGGCTGGGCAACCGGCTGGCGGCTGGCGCTCTGGACCCATCTGGCCGACGGCGATCACGCGTATACGATTCTCCAATATTTGATCAGCCCGGACCTGACCTATCCAAATATGTTTGATGCCCATCCGCCGTTCCAGATTGACGGGAACTTCGGTGGTGCGGCGGCGATTGCTGAAATGCTGATGCAGAGCCGCTTGGGTACGATTCAGGAGGCACTCACCCCGACATCTGTGCCGGAAATTGAAATCCTTCCCGCGCTGCCGTCCGCATGGCCGAAAGGCGAGGTTGAAGGGCTGCGTGCACGCGGCGGATTTGAAGTGGATGTGGCTTGGGAGGACGGCAGGCTGAAGAACGCTGTGATCCGCTCCATCAACGGCCGCACCGCTAAGCTGCGGTATGGTTCTGTGGTTAAAGAAATCACGCTGGAACCGGGCGAAAGCTATACTTGGAACGGCAAGTGAGCGCATCGCTTAATGGCGGAATTTAATCATAATGGACCGGCCGGGGTGTTTGTCGCGGTCGGTTCGCTTGCTCATGCGAATGAGCCATCGATAAAAAAAACTCTGGAGCTTAATAATGAATAGAAAACGTACACTCCAAACCCTCTGTTTTGCTGCTGCGGGATTCTGCGCGGCGCTGCCGGCATCTGCGGCAGAGATTGTGAAAGAAGCGCCGGGACAGGCGGCGGAGCTCTACCCGATCTCCTCCGTCCGTTTGCTGGACGGCTATTTCCAGAATGCGGCGGAAGCCAACCGGGAATATCTGCTGGATGTGGAACCGGATCGTCTGTTGGCTCCGTTTCTTCGTGAAGCCGGGCTGGAAGCGAAGGCCGAAAGTTACGGCAACTGGGAGAGCAGCGGCCTCGACGGCCATACGGCAGGACACTATATCGCTGCTCTCGCGGATATGATCGCGGCGGGTGATGATGTCGATGGCGAGATGAACCGTCGTTTGGACTATATGCTCAACGAACTGGAGCGCTGTCAGAAGGCCTATGGCGACGGCTATATCGGCGGCGTGCCCGGAAGCCGTGCGTTGTGGGAACAGGTTGCTGCCGGAAATATTCGTGCACTTCGGGATAAGTGGGTGCCGTGGTATAACGTCCATAAAACATTCGCCGGCTTGCGCGATGCTTATCTCGTTGCAGACAAGGAGAAGGCGCGCGAGCTGCTCGTCAAGCTCGGCGACTGGTGCGTGAATGTGACCTCAAGCCTTTCCGATGCACAGATGCAGCAGATGCTGGGGACTGAATACGGCGGCATGAATGAAGTGATGGCCGATATTTATGCGATCACCGGCAATGAAAAATATTTGAAAGCGGCCAAGCGGTTTAACCACCGCAGTGTGATGGATCCGCTGCTGGAGCATGAGGATAAGCTCACGGGGCTGCACGCCAATACGCAGATTCCGAAAATTATCGGGATGGAGCGGATTGCGGCGTTGACGGAAGATCCGCAGGAGCATTCCGGAGCGGAGTTTTTCTGGGAAACGGTCACGGAGCATCGCTGTATTGCCTTCGGCGGAAACAGCGTATCGGAGCATTTTAATGCAACGAACGACTTTATCGGCATGGTCAATCATCGGGAAGGACCGGAAACGTGCAATACCTACAATATGCTGCGGTTGACAGAACAGCTGTTTGTTGCTGAGCCGAAGGCCGAGTATGTCGACTTTTATGAGCGGGCGTTGTATAACCATATTCTGGCATCGATTAACGTCGAAACGCCGGGCTATGTCTACTTTACGTCGATTCGTCCGGAACACTACCGCGTCTACTCCACGCCGGAAAATTGTTTCTGGTGCTGCGTCGGCACCGGGATGGAAAATCCGGGGCGCTACGGTCAGTTTATCTATGCGCACGATGACGACGGGGTCTTCGTCAACCTCTTCATTCCGTCTGAAGTGAAGGCGGCCGACGGCGTCGTGCTTCGTCAGGAGACCGAATTTCCATATAATCCTTCGACCAAGCTGACGCTGAAGATGGAAAAGTCGTCTGCGTTTGTGCTGAGGGTGCGTCATCCGGATTGGGTTCCGGCCGGGGAGCTGAAGGTGAAGGTGAACGGCAGGAGCGTTGCGGTGAATTCCACCCCGTCTTCTTATGTGGAGCTGGACCGCACGTGGAATAACGGCGATGTGGTTGAAGTTTCATTCAGCATGTACACCCGCGTTGAACGGCTGCCGGATGAATCGGATTGGGTTTCTATTCTGTATGGGCCGATTGTGTTGGCGCATCCAGGCGGAAACGATCAGATGGACGGACTGTTTGCAGATGATGCCCGCTTTGCTCATGTAGCCAGTGGCCCGATGGTGCCGATGGATCAGGTGCCGACGCTGACCGTTTCGGAAGAGGATTTGGCGCAGCATGTAAAGCCGGCTTCTTCCGCAGAACCGCTGAACTTTGTGTTGAGCGATGTGATCTATCCCGACGCACCGGAAGGGCTTCCGCTGGAGCCGTTCTTCAGCCTGCATGAACAGCGCTATCAGATGTATTTTGAGCTGAGTTCCGCAGAGAAGATTGCGGCCCGTCGTGAGGAGCTTGCTGCATCAGAGCGCGCCCGTGTTGCGCGGGAGGCTGCCACCATCGATCAGATTGCTCCGGGCGAGCAGCAGCCGGAAGTGGAGCACGACTTTAAAGGCGAGGAAACGGAAACGGGAATCTATAACGGACGCCGTTGGCGGCACGGCCGAATGATTCAATACTCGCTTGCCCTGAAGGGCGAAAAAGCCGTGGTGCTGGAAGTGACCTATTCCGGAAACGACAGCGGGCGCACGTTCGATATTTTTGTCGACGGAACCCAAATTGCCACGCAGAAGCTGACCGGAGAAAAGGCCGGTGAATTTATCGCCAAACGCTATCCGGTTCCGACTGAATTGATCAATGCCGCATCGAACGGGCGTATCACGGTCAAGTTTGTGGCAACCGAATATTTAGCGGGCGGGCTCTACGATGTACGCCTGATGAAGGCGGAATAAGGCGAGTGAAAAGCGCAGCTCAGCGGAGTATTTGACGTGAGTACCGGATCAATAAAATCCGAAAAACTGCTGCCGCTGGTCTATGCTGAGCTGCGCAAAATGGCCGGCAAACGCTTGTCGATGGAGTCGGCCAATCATACCCTTCAACCGACGGAGCTGGTGCATGAAGCCTGGCTTCGTACGGTGGGGGCGAAAGATCCTACATGGGAGAGCCGCGCTTCCTTCTTTTCTGCCGCTGCGTTGGCCATGCGCCGTATTCTGGTGGAACACGCCCGAAAAAAGGCGCGCCAAAAACGGGGAGGAAATCCGGTGCGCGTCGATGTGGATGTGCAGGAATTTTCAACGCCTCAGCCGGACGACAAAATTCTGATGGTGGACGCGGTGCTCCAGCAATTGGAAGCGGTCGATCCGCAGCGCGCAAAAATTGTGGAGCTTAAATATTTTGCAGGGCTCACCAATCGCGAGATTGCGCAGATGCTCAATATGGGGGAACGAACCGTGGCGCGCCACTGGCTGTGCGCGAAGACCTGGATGTTTAAGCAGATGCAGCAGTCGTGAATAAGGAGTTTACAGAGCGGACCGAGGATCTGTTTTGTGCGGCGTTTGAAATCCGCTCAGACGAAGAGCGCGCTGCGTTCATTGAGGAGGCCTGCGCGGGCGATGAGGCGCTCCGCTCCGCCGTGCTCGACCTGCTGAAACAGCAACCCGCCTGCGATGCCTTCTTTGACGATGATGAAACCGATCCGATTACCGTTGAGGAACTGACGGAAACGCTCTCCGAAAATGCCGATTTGATCATGGAATCCGTTCCGGAAATTCCGGACGACCATCCGCTCGGCGAATCGATTGGTCCCTACCTCCTGCTGAAAAAAATCGGCGGCGGCGGAATCGGTAACGTTTATCTGGCTGAACAAAAAGAACCGGTGCGCCGCAGGGTGGCACTGAAGGCGATCAAGGCCGGAATGGATACGCAGAGCGTGATTGCCCGTTTTGAGGCGGAGCGGCAGGTGCTGGCAATGATGGAGCATCCCAATATTGCCCGCGTTTTCGATGCCGGAGAGACGGCTTCGGGGCGGCCCTATTTTGTGATGGAGCTGGTCGACGGCGTGCGCATTACGACCTATTGCGACGAACAAAAGCTGGATATTCAGCGCCGCCTACAGCTCTTTATTCAGGTTTCAAATGCCATTCTCCACGCGCATCAAAAGGGCATTATTCACCGCGATATTAAGCCGTCGAATGTTTTGATTACCCGGGTGGATGGAAAACCGGCCCCCAAGGTGATCGATTTCGGGGTTGCGAAGGCGACGCGCGGGCAGTTGATGGCCGATCGAACCGTGGTTGCGTTTTGCGAGCCGTTTGTCGGTACGCCGGTTTATATGAGTCCTGAACAGTCGGATCTGGTTGAAATGGACGTGGATATGCGCAGCGATATCTATAGCCTCGGGATTCTGCTCTACGAAATGCTCGTTGGAACAACGCCGTTTTCGCGCGATGAGCTGCTCGAGGGCGGTCTGCTCGGAATGCGCCGTATCCTGCGCGAGACTGAGCCGCTGCGGCCTTCCGCAAAGTTTCATTGCCAATCGCCGGAATTGCAGGAGCAGATTGCGCGGTGTCGTCAAACCGACGCACGGCGACTGGAAACGGAGCTTTGCGGCGAGCTGGACTGGATTGTGATGAAGGCGATCGAAAAGGATCGGGAGCGGCGTTATAACACGGTGGACGCGCTGACAGAGGATGTTCAGCGCTATCTCAATAACGAACCCGTATCGGCGCGGCCGCCGAGTCGGGCGTATCAATTCAGAAAACTGGTGCGCCGCAATAAGGGACTTTTCGTTTCGATCGCTGCGGTGGGGCTGACGTTGCTGGTCGGCCTGGGAACCTCGTTATACTTGTATGCCCGCGAGCGGGCCGCGCATTATCGGGAGAACGAGCAGCGGATGATTGCGGAAGTGGCGCGTGCCGGAGAAGCGCAGCTGCGTAAAGAGGCGGAAGCGCGCGAAAATATTACTCAGGCGGCGGTTTTGATCAACCGCGAACGGTATGATGAGGCCGAAGCCTTAGTGGAAGGATACGACCTTCCGGTCATCAAACCTTCTTTGGAGGCCAGAGATGTCTTTTTCCAACTCGCCAGCCGTCGCGTCCTTGTCGGCGAGTGGGAAAAAGGGGCGGAGCATATGCTTAAATTTGCGCGCGCCGTACAGGTGGATGAATCCGATTTGACCGACGAAATGACACGCGGCCTGCTTTGTGTTGTGCCTGCACTCGTCGTGGCGGGGCGAATGGACGATTATCGGGATTTTGCTCAGGATACCATCGAGCATTTTTTGCAGACACCGAATCCGATTGCCGCCGATCACGTGCTTCGTATATGCACCGTTTGCCCTGTTGAAAAGGCGGTGTTGGATCAACTGACGCCGTTTGCCGATTTGCTGAAAAACACCGTTTCGGATGATCCGATTCAAAATTCGTGGGCCGAACATCAGAATTGCTGGCAGATCATGACGATTGCTTTTTATGAATATCGTATCGGTGATTTTGAGCAGGCGGCAAGCTGGGCGCGGAAGAGTCTGCGCCGACGCGACAATACGCCGTCGCGGATTGCGGGGAGCCATATTATTTTAGGCATGGCGCTGCATCAGATGGGGCAGCACGAAATCGCTGAATCAGAACTTGCGCAGGGCGAAACCATGTTGAACGAACGGCTTCCCCAAGGCATTTCCAAGGTGGGCGACTATGGCGATGCCCGCACCGGATACTGGCACGACTGGATGAATGCCTATATTCTGCTCGAAGAGGCCCGATCGGAATTTTGTCTCATAGCTGATCAGTAAAGTAGAACCTCTCTCGAAGCATAGGTTTTGTTTAACCGCGAAAGAACACATAGAACGCAAAAAGGAAGGCGTTTTTGTCTTTGTTTTCCTTGTGCTCTTTTGTGGTAAATCTCAGTGTACAACTACGCAAAGCCGCTAAGCACACTAAAACGAAAATAGTATCACCAAAATATTCGTGTTCATCAGCGTTCATTCGCGGTTCCTCTCCTTAATCATTTTGTCTAAATATCTTGCCCATACACCCAATGGATACAAGCTCACCTTTGTTTTCTTAGCGATCTTCTGTATTTCATCTCACGCAAAGCCGCTAGGCACGCCAAGCCAAAAAAAGTATCTCCAAATATTCGTTTCAATCAGCGTTCATCCGCGGTTCCTCTCCCTCCATACAATTTTGCCGCTACATCATTCTGTCCCAAAATCATTTTGTCTGAATATTACAGTCCGACTCGCCCCTTTCGCGTAACTTCGAATGTTTCGCGGTCAATCTATCCGGGTCTCTGTTTTTGGTCCGCCAAACACGCGAAACAGCCCGAAACAGGGAAAAACGGTGAAATTGGGGATCCGTACGGAGAGGATATGGAGGATTGACAATGCGTAACTCTAGCGTTACGTTTGACGCAATTGAATATGAAGCGGAAAATCATTTTGTACGAGACGGAGGGCGGCGCGAGACCGGTTGAAAAGTTTCTGCGGAAACTGAGCCCGGGTGTTCGCGACTCGGTGGCCGTCGCCCTTGAATATATTGCGGAGGGCGCGAGCCCCGCGCATCTGTTTTGCAAGATGGTCGGTACGGACGACCTTTGGGAAATCAGGATCAAGCATGACCGCAGTATTTTCTGGTTGCTTTGTTTCTTCGATGGCAAAACGATCGTGGTGGTGGCCAGCGGTTTTCAGAAGAAGACCCAGAAGACGCCCCGGCAGGAAATCGAAACCGCCGAGGTGCGGAAAAAGGATTATTTCAGGAGGAAAAGACCATGAGCACAAGAAAACGGATGGGAAAGCCTTGGGAGGAATTGCGCGACGAACTGTATGTGGAAGACCCCGGAATGGAAAGCCGCGTCCGGCAGGGCGTGGAAGAGCTTCGTCTTGCCGCCAAGCTGCACGAAGCACGAACCAAGGCCGGTCTGACGCAGGAGCAGGTGGCTGAGCGGATGCAGGTCAACCGCGCCTATGTTTCGCGGCTGGAAAACTATCCCGAAAACATCAAACTCGCCACGCTAAACAAATATGCCCAGGCCGTCGGAATGCACGTTGAAATCGCGCTTCATACCTGAACAGGAGCACCGACCTGCGAAGAAAAGAAGAGGCGGTGGGCGTTGTTTATGATCACGCGGAGACGCGGAAACGCGAAGGGCGATCGGTAAAGTAGAATTTATCTCGAAGCGTAGGTATTGTTTAACCGCGAAAGAACACATAGACCGCGAAGAATAGTATTTTTTACTTTATTTTCTTTGTGCTCTTTTGTCGTAAATATCAGCATTTAATCACGCAAAGCCGCTAACAAGCCGAAAATAGTATCACCAAAATATTCGTGTTCATTAGCGTTAATCCGCGGTTCCTCTCCTTAATCATTTTGTCGAAATAACTCTGCCCGACTCGCCCCTTTCGCGTAATTTCCGGTGTTTCGTGGTCAATCTATCCGGGTCTCTGTTTTTGGCCCGCTAAACACGCGAAAGAGCCCGAAGCTGTTTTGGAGCAACGTGTTGTGGAGTCGGCTCTATGGGCCGAGGGGAGTTGGCAGAATAATTATGACAAAATGATCCCAATGCCTAATGCCCAATGCCCAGCCCTTTCCCCATTCTGACTTATCATTGGGCATGTCCAACAACCCATTCTCCCGTCGTTGGCCGTCCATTGATTCAGATTTACAACACCCAGAGAGTAAATCTATTCAAGATT